>PLAE01000182.1 GCA_003134035.1 Candidatus Velthaea versatilis | reverse complement strand
GCGGATGCGACGTTCTTCGGCGCGGATCATGACGGCTTCATACGCTTGGCGACGACGATCAGGCGTGACGGCAAGCGAGTCGTCGGAACAAACCTCATGGGGCCGGCGTTGCTCGGCATACAGCAGACGGGACACTTCGCCGGCATCAATCCGATCCTCGGGACGCCTTTCCTGACCGACTATAACATCGTCCGTGACCAAGCTGGCCGCACGCTCGGCATCGTTTTTACCGGGATCCCGCTTGTCGATTTAGAGTCGGCGATCGCCGGCATGACGCTGCACATCGGCATCATAGCCGTTGTGGTTTTCTGCGTGCTCATCGGCGTGCTCATTCTGGTCGCCAGGCCGCTCGAACGCGGACTCGCGATGCTTACAAAGGCCGCGCGCAAGATTGCTGCCGGAGCGATCGACGTCGAGGCGGATTTGCCGCCGGCCGGTCAGGACGAGTTGGGCACGCTGTCGGCGACATTCCGGGAGATGGCCCAAAATCTCAATCGCGTGGCGCTCGCCGCGGAGGCAGTGGCCGGCGGCGACTTGCGAAGCACGCAGCTTTCCCGCGGAACCCAGGACGGCTTGGGACGAGCCTTCGAGTTCATGGTCGACGATCTTCGGCGGCTCGTCGAGGTGGTCGTCAGCGGCGCCGCTCGAATCACCGAAAGTTCGGCGCACGTCGTCGAATCGACGGTCCACATCAGCGCGGGCAGTTCCGACATCGCGGATACCATTTCGAGCGTCGTAACCGGAACGGGCGATCAGCGTTCGGCCACGGTGGAAATCGAAAGCGAACTCGGAGACTTTAATCTCCATGTGCGAGATCTTTCCGCGGCCAAAGTCGCGCAACAGAACGGTGCCGCCGAACTGCAGCAAGCCGTCGATCTGCTGCGCACGGATCTCGATCGCGCCTCAGGCAGCGTAAGCAACGTCGCCAAGGCGGCGGACCGTGCCGCGCAAACCGCCTGTGACGGCAGCGAGGCGATCGCCGCAAGCATCGCGAGCTTGGACGAAGTTCGCGGTGCCGCCGCCCGTGGTGCCGAACAAATCGTCGCGCTTCGGGCGCAGTCCGACAAGATCGGCGATATTGTAACGGCGATTGCCGCCATCGCCGAACAGACCAAGCTCCTGGCCCTCAACGCTGCAATCGAAGCCGCGCGCGCCGGTCAGCACGGTCGTGGTTTTGCCGTCGTCGCTATGGAAATCGGTAAACTCGCCGAGCGCGTCGCTTCAGAAACCAAGAAAATCTCCGGTCAGGTTCAATCGATGCGCGTGCAGGTCGAGGGCGTAAGCGGGGTGATGCTCGACAGCAGCAGTGCGGTTTCACGAACGACGGAGCTCGGCGTGCTTGCGCGCACGTCGCTGGACGAGATTGTCAAAGACGTCAGCGAAACGAATGCACAAACGCGTTTGATTGAGCAAGCCATTGAAAAGATCGCTGCCAGCATCACGCGGGTCGGCGATACGACGACTGCCGTCGCACAGACGGCGCAGGCCAGCAGCATTGCGATCGGTGGCGTTCAGAAAGGAACGGACGCGGTGATCTCGGCGATCAAACGGATCGGGCGCATAACCGAAGACACGGCGACTGGTGCGAATCGCGTGAGCGACTCCGTGCTCGATCAAATCACCGAATTTACGCGTTTGAGCGAGAGCGCGGCGACGCTGACGTCACTCGCCGGAAATCTCAACGACGCCGTCGGTCGATTCCGGGTGCGTGACGCAGCGGCGGAGACGGCCGCAGCGATCCAGATGCGAAAGTTTCCACGTTTCCGCATGAGTCTCCCCATCGCGTTCAGCATCGAAGGCAGCCAGGCAATGAAGCAAGGCCAAGCGCGCGATCTTGGGGGTGGCGGCATGTGCTTCACCAGTGATGAGCAGCTGCCGCTGAACGCCGCACTGACGATACGCTTCGCTCTTCCAACCGGCGAGACGATCGAGGCGCTCGGTCGAAATGTTGCCGAACAAAATCACGAAGGAACGGCGCTCCACCATATCTCTTTCACGGCGCTGCCCGACGCGATGCGTGAATCGATCATGGCCTACATTCTCGACGCGCGGCGCGAAGCGCTGACGATGCACGCCGAGCCCGTGCCCGCGTAGCCGCCGCTTAACCGGCGAGGTGGTCCCAGCCAGCAGGTTTGATCGCGTTGCCGTTCGTGCGTCGTAGACCGCGTTCGGCCTCGATCCGGCCGATTCGCAGCAACGGCGTGCCGAAGCGCAGCGCGTAGCGCCCGGCAAGATAACCGAACGCGTGCGCCGCAATCGCCGCGATGAGCGCGAAGTCCTCGCCCCCGTCGAGCGCGTAGACCTCGGGGTCGTCGCCGCAGCGTTCGGCGACGGCGCGCGCGGTGACGTCCACGGGAATCGCGTCGAGCGTCGCTCCCACACCCGATGCGGCGCACAGCCGGGCTACATCCGTCGACAAGCCATCGGAGGAGTCCATGAGCGCATGGACGTTGCGCGACGCACCCAGCCAGCGCCCCGGCCCAAGCTGCGGCTCCGGGGTCCGGAAGGCCCGCAGCACGCCGGCAAATTGCGGTTCTTCAGCTAGATCAGGCCGATCCGTAAGCAGCCGCAGACCGGCCCGGCTCGCCCCCAGCGGCGCCGTCAGCGCGATAACGTCGCCCGGCCGGGCGCCGCTGCGGCGCTTGAGATTCGAGGGCCGTACCTCGCCGACAACGGTGATCGCGATGCTGATCGCCGGCGAGCGGGTGACGTCGCCGCCCGCCAGAGCGCAGCCGCTGCGGCGCGCCAAGAGCGCCATGCCTTCATAAAGTTCGCGAATCCAGCCGGCGTCGCTGCGCGCGTTGACGCCCAGGGCGATTGTCGCGAGGACCGGGCGCGCGCCCATCGCGGCGATATCGGAGAGGTTGGCCGCCAGCGCGCGCCAGCCAACGTCGCGCGGCGACATCGCGGCGAGCGTGAAGTGCACGTCTTCGACCAGCGCGTCGGTCGTGATGACCGAGAGATTGGAGCGTGACGGCCGCCAGACGGCGGCGTCGTCGCCGATGCCGAGCACCAGTTTTTGGGGAGCTGCGGTCGCGCAGATCGCGCTGATGCTCGCAATGAGCTCGTCTTCGGTCGCGGCGCCGCCGGACGCCGGCGGCGGCACGATCACCCCCGCGTCGCCCGGGCGCGCGCGCGCATGTCGCGCAACGTCGCCTGCGGATCGGCCGCACCGAAGATGCTCGAACCGCCCACGAGCACGTCGGCGCCCGCGCTCACGGCGCGCTCGATGTTGGCTAGGCCGATCCCGCCGTCGACTTCAATCTCGCAGTTCGGGTTGCGTTCGTCGCGCAGTTTGCGCGCCTCGTGCAGCTTGGTGAGCGCGCGTTCGATGAACGGCTGGCCGCCGAAGCCCGGGTTGACGCTCATGACCAGCAGCAAATCGATGTCCTCGATGAGGTCTTGAAGCATGCTCACCGGCGTCCCCGGGTTGATGCCGACCCCCGCTTTGGCGCCGATCGAGCGAATGTACTGCAGCAGACGATGCGCATGCGGCGTCGCCTCGTAGTGAAACGTAATGTAGTCGGCACCCGCTTTGCGAAAATCATCGACGTACTTCTCGGGTTCGACGATCATCAAGTGACAGTCGAACGGCAACTTCGTGAGCTTGCGCAAATCGGCGACGATCTTGGGACCCCAGGTGAGATTCGGCACGAAACGGCCGTCCATCGAATCGAGGTGCAGCAGATCCGCGCCGGCGCTTTCGACCAGTTCGATCTGATCCTTGATCTGCGCGAAGTCGGCCGCCAGCAGCGACGGTGCGATTTTGATTGAGCGGGTGACGGCGTTCATGGCGTGCGCGGCTTTCTGTTCGGGCTCGGCGAGGGCATCGGCGCATCGCCGCCCAGCGTGACTTGACTGAGCAGTTCGTTGTTGATGTACGTGTCGAGTTCGCTCTTGCCGACGACGGTCAAATTGAAGTCGAGCTTTTGTCCGCCCTGGGCGTACCCGTCGTAGACGTTCCAGGTACCGGTCTCGTCGGTCACTTCCATGCGCACGTTGGCCGCGCCGTCCCGCGCCGGCACGGTCGCGGTCGCATGCACTTGACGAATCAAATAGCCGTATTCGGTCGGCCCGGCGCTGACCTGCAGCGAGACCGGCGCGAACGGGTCGATGAGCGCGCCCGGCGCCGGATTCTGCTTGGCGACTTGACCGCGCGCCGGCCCCTGCGGACCGAACGGCGTCCACACGATTTGGCCGAGGTGCACCTTCGCCCGCGCCGCGTCCGCGCGCGCGTCGTCGATGAACTCACCGACGAAGTTCGGCACGCGCACCGCCGACGGCGGCCCCTTACTGAGCGTGAGCGTGACTTTGGTGCCTTCGCGCACGCTGGTCAGCGGGGGCGGATCTTGGGCCAGAACGTGGTTGGCGAGCACGTCGTCGTTCGGCACCACCGTCGCCCGCGCGAGCTGCAATTTGCTGCGGTCGAGCGCGAGGTTCGCTTCGCGAAACGATTGATCGCGCAGATCGGGCATGGGGAAGATCGTGACCCCGGTACTCACCACAAGGGAGATCTCCCGGCCCTCGCGCACGTGGCTGCCGGCCGGCGGCCGCTGGCTCATGATCACGTCTTTGGGGAAACGATCGCTGGGCTGATTGGCGACGACCGTCGCGTGCAGTTTGAGCCGTTCGGCCTCGGCACTTGCGTCGCCGGCGGATTGGCCGCTAAACGACGGCACGACGACATCGGCGACCGTGGGCTGAAAAAAATCCTTGACCGAACGGCCGAACCACACTACGACGCCGACGGCGAAGGCTAACGCCAGCGCGAAGATCCAATCGCGACCGAAGCCGGAATCTCGGCGTTCGTGACGCGGCGCCGCCGCAGCGTTCGGGCTTTCAAGTTGCATCCGACCTCGGGCGTTCGCGACGGAGACGGTTTTCTCCGGTACTCGCGGCGTGTTAGGCGAGCGCTTCGAGCGCGGCGTCATCGAACTCGGCATTGCTGAAGACGGTTTGCACGTCTTCGTGTTCTTCGAGCGCCTCGAGGAAGGTCACGACTTTGGCGGTGTCGGCGCCAGGGTTCGACGTCTGTTTGGCCTCCATCGCCAAGCGCGCCGCGGTGACGGTCAGACCGCCGGCCTCGAGCGCATCCTTCACCGCCATGAGCGCCGCCGGAGCGGTGACGATCTCGGTCAGCGCCGAATCGAAGCGCACGTCGATGACGCCATCGACGAGGGCGCGTTCGGTCAGTGCGTCCTCCGTCAATTCGCGCGGCCGCACTTCGATGAGGCCGACCGCCTCGAACATCCAGCCGACGCTGCCGGTTTCGCCCAAGCTGCCCTCGTTGCGGCTGAACAGAAAGCGCAATTCACCCGCCGTGCGATTGCGGTTGTCCGTCGCCGCATCGACGATCACCGCCACGCCGGCCGGCCCGTAGCCTTCGTAGCGCAGTTCCTCGATCTGCTTTTCGTCGCCCCCGCCGCTCGCGCGCGCGATCGCGCGTTTGATGTTCTCCTGCGGCACGTTGTTCTCGCGCGCTTTCTCGACCGCCATCTTGAGGCGGTAGTTGGCTTCAGGATCGGGCGAGCCGCCCTTGGCCGCGAGGATGATCTCTTTACTGAGCTTGGTAAAAAGCGCGCCGCGCTGCGCATCGACCTTGCCCTTCTTGAGCTTGATGTTGTGCCACTTCGAATGTCCGCTCATCGCGCTACTCCACGTCGATCTTGTCGCATCGCGCCGCTCGCCCGGCGGGGCTGTTGTTTGTGTCCGATCGACGTTAGATGATCCAACTGGTGAACCACATTCTGGCGTGCCAGGCGTCCCAGCTCATGTGGACCCCGGCCAACACCGGATAGAAAAAGAAAAACAGCCCGACGACAACTGACAGATAGATACCGACGCCGATGCGCGGCAGCAACACCGTTTCGGTCTCCGCGCGCCATTTCCAGATGCGTTGCAGGACGATCGCGTTGCACAGCACGATGATCGACAGATTCGGATAGAAGTGGTACTCGAAGGCGATGCGCGGCGAACCGATCCAGGGCAGCCATTGCAGAAAATACGCCGTGACCAGCAGCGCGTAACCTTTGTTGCGCTCGAACCAGGCCAGTATCGCGACCGCCGGCACCGTGATGAGGCCGGCCCACCAGACCAGCGGATTGGGCAGCGCGAGAATCTCGGCCACGCAGCATGCCGTCGGATCGTTGCGCAAATTCGGCGGCCGGAAGTCGGTGTAGAAATACGAGATCGGCTTCTGGATGATCGGCCACTGCCACCACTTCGAGGCATATGGATGCGTCGCCGACAGCGTCGAATGATACCAATACATTTCGTGCTGGAGCGACACCACATCGACGAGATTGTGGCCCATGAGGAAATGCGGGATGTAGCTCGCGATGTAGATGGCGCCGCCAACCACGACCATCGCGGCGATCGCCACGTCGAGCGCGATCCCGGACGGATTGCCGAAGACGGCCGGCCGGCGCAACCAGCGCTGCGCGACGACGAGCGCCGTCAAAATCCAAACGACGAAGAAATCGAAGAGCCCGTTCCACTTCGAGGCGGCCAGCAATCCGCCCGAGATCGACAGGGCGATCATCCAAAAGCGCGCCGCGTTGGGATCGAGCCGCACGCCCGCGACGCGGAACGATCCGTCCGCGATGAAATCGGCGCTGTCGACGGGGGTCGCGTACGTCATGTTCCCGTCGCGCCAGTAGGTTCGCGTGCAGCCCTCGTCGATCAACGTCGCGAGGACGTCGCTGCGCTTCGAGCGGCTGCCGTTCGATTCGAGCGCGCGCCCTTCGGGCGTGATACCGTCGAGTTCACCGCCGTCACCCAAGCGCAACTGTGTTCCATCCGCGTACGTAACGTCGGCGGCGACCGCGGGCACCAGCCGGCGCAGCCCAACCCGCGCGAACAGATACACCGCGATCTCGAAGTACACGAACGCAACGACGATCGTCATGGTGTAGAATTCATGCCCGGCCGTGGACGGGCCGACGTTCGCCGCTACGTATGCCAGGCCCGCCGAGAGCAGCGTCCCGCCGGCCATCGTCGCGATAAACGCCGGCCGGTAACGCGGCCCGGCGACGGGCCGGCGCTGCGCTTGTGACGCGATCCACAACCGATAGAACGCATAGAGCGTCGTGAGCGAAAAAAACGAGACGGTGACTTCGGGCGTCGCGATGCGCGACTGCACGAAATGAAAGCCGTCGAAGGTCAGCATCGCCGCGGCGCACGCGGCGAAAAGCGTCGACCGCGTGAGGTATTTGGCGAACACGTAGAGCGCGCCGACGGTCAGCGCGCCGACGACGATGTTGAGAAAACGCCAGCCGAAGCCGGTGTTGCCCAGACCGTGCAGACCACCGAAGAGCAGCATCGAAAGCGTGATGATCAGCTTGGTCAGCGGCGGATGCGTCCACTCGAACACGCCGAGGTCCCCGCCGGTTCCCGCATGGCGCAAATACTCCTCGGCCGAGCGCGGATAGTAGACCTCATCGAAATACCGCTCGGCGGGCCACTGATACCACATGATGCACAGTCCGAACGAAACGAGCGTGAACGCCAGCGCCAGCCACCAATCGGCACGCCGCATAGTAGTGACGCCTTCGCGCGGATCGAACCACGAGCGCACCCGGCGAACCGTTTGGGCGGCGTGCGCGCCCAGCGCGTGGGCGACCGACTCGCCGTCGAGGGCGGCGGCGCCGACGGTTCCGCCCAAGAACAGATAGCCCAGATAAAAGAACAGCAGCGTATTGACCGCGGCGAGCGGGCCGCTGACGACCGGCCACAAGCTCGTCGCGTCGACCCCCGGCGTGTGGGCTTCCATGACGGTCTGATAGGCCAGCGAATACGCTAAGTTCGCCAGCAGCGTGATCGACACGATGATCGACGCCAAGATGTAGCGCCGGCCGAACGCGACGAGCGGCATCATCAGCAAGAACGCGCCGAAGATATACCGTTCGTGCATGCGCGTGGCGAGAATGAAAAATCCGAACGATACCAGCATCGAGGCTTCGAGGAACGCGCGATCGTCTTTGCGCTGCAGGTAGCGGCCGACGAAGAGCAGCGTCGCGGCGGCGACGAGCACCCAGCCCCAGACGGCCATCGGTCCGAGCCCGAGGCCCACGAGGGGCAGCGTGAGCGGCTGCGAATCGGGCTGCCAGAACGGCTGGCGAATCGCATACAGGTTGAACGCGTTGATCGAGTTGTACGGATAGACCGCGCTGCCGAAGGTATAGCGCGCGAAGAGCCAGCGCAGATCGGCGACCGGATTGAGGCTGCCGTGGAAGATCGCCGAAGCGAACCACGCCAGGCCGACGCCGAGCGCCAATCCCGCCAGCGTTCCGACGACGCGGCGGCGCCGTTCCGCGTGGTCGGACGGGACCAGCGCGAACGCGGCGAAGACGAACCCGACGAACAATCCCTGCGGCTTGATCAGCACCGAGATCGCGAGCAGAACCCAAGCCGCGGCGACTTTGGCGCCGCCCGCTCGCGCGTCATTCCGCGCCGCGAGCAGCAACTCGATCCCGGCCAGCACGAGGCCCCACGAAACGCTGTCGACTTGCCCCCAATACGCCGAAACGTAGATCGCCGCGGGGTTGAGCGCGTAGAGCATCGCCGCGCCAAGCGCGACCGGGCGCGGCGCGAACCGGCCGACGATCCGGCACAGCAGCCACGCGTTGACGAGGTCCATCCCGATCGCCGGCAGCTTGGCCAGCATGCCCAGCACGTTATAGGCATCCGGCGCGACCAGGTGCGCGGCGACGAGCGCTTTGAAGGCCCAGCCGACCGCGATCAAAACAAAAAAATAACCCGGCGGATAATCGGCGAACGACGTCGAGCTGTAAAAGTCGCGCAGCGGGTGCTCGGTGAGCGTGAGCGCCCAGGCCTCGAACGCCTGGAGATCGTTGTGAAAGCCGCTGGCGGGCAAAAAGATCAGCCGCAGCGCCAATCCCACGCCCAGGATTGCGAGCAGCGGTCCGCTGCCGGCGAGCGCTTCGGAGCGTTTGACGAACGCCGACGGCGTGCTTGCGGAGGTGCTCATCAAACGGCGCGGCGCACATTGGCGGCCAGGAATGCGCGCACACGGCCGCCGGTATCGATCGCGCTCGCCTGCGCGACGGCGTCCGCGCGGTCGAAATACGTTTGCGCCTGCAGCATACCGGCGTTGCGCACGCCCAGCGCGTCGAGCGCGGCGATCGTCGCGGCGACGTCGTCGGGCGAGAGCGGACCGTGCCGCGCATAGCGTTCGACCACCACGTCGCGCGCGGGCGAGGCCGGACCGTCGAGCGCCCAGACCACCGGGAACGTCCATTTGCGGCGCGCCAAATCGGAACCCACCGGCTTGCCCGTCGCAGCCGATTCGCCCCAGGTGCCCAGCAGGTCGTCTTCGATCTGAAAGCCCAGACCATAGGCTCGGCCCAACTCACCGTACGCCCGCGCGCGGGAGGCGTCCGAGCCGGCGGCCAACGCCCCCAGCTCGCAGGCAGCCGCGAACAGCGCGGCGGTCTTGCCGGTGACCATCGCGATGTAATCGTCCATCGTGACCTGGGATTCGACCTCGAAGGCGATGTCGCGTCCTTGACCGGCGCACATTGCGAGGTTGGCTTCGTGCAGGGCGCGGGTCATCGCGACCGTTCGCTCCGCGGGCCGCGGGACGTCGCTCTCGAGCAGCGCGAGATAACTGATCGCGCACAGCGAATCGCCGGCGTTGATGCCGTGCGCGGTGCCCCACTTTGCCCAGACGGTATCGCGCCCGTGGCGGACGCGGTCACCGTCTTCGATATCGTCGTGGACGAGCGAGTAGTTGTGCAAAATCTCAATCGCGCAGGCCGCATCCAGCGCCGACTCGATGGAGCCGCCTTCTTCTTGCGCAACGGTGAGCAGCAGCATCGGCCGCAGGCGCTTGCCGCGTTGGTCGCACCCTCCGGCGGCATAGCCGAAGTGGTACCGGATCATCGCGGTGATCGGGGCCGTGCTGTCGTACCGCGTGACCGCGGCCTCCAAGGCGCGCTCGAAACTAGACTGCGCGACGACTGAGAGCATCCATCCGATCCGCGACCTGATCGACCAGCCAGCCCGGCGTCGACGCGCCCGACATCAGCCCGGCCCGTGCCACACCAGCGAACCACGCCGGCTGCAATTCGTCGGGACCCTCGATATGATACGACCGCGCGCCGTGCGAAGCGGCCAGATCGGCGAGATGCTTGGTATTGGCCGACGTTTTGCCGCCGACGACCACCATCACGTCGACGTCTTTGGCCAGGTCTTCGGCTTCGGACTGGCGGTTGTGCGTGTCGGTGCAAATCGTGTTGACCGCCCGGACCTCATAATATTTTTCGCTCAGCCGCTTGACGATATCGGTGAAGCCGGTCCCCGACCAGGTCGACTGCACGACGACGCCGATCCGGCTGCCGCGCGGCAAGGCGTCGACGTCCGACGGCGCCTGAACGACCCACGCGCCGGGAACGTGCGAGAGCGTCCCCTTCACCTCGGGGTGCGACGGATCGCCGACGACGACGATCTTGTAGCCGTCGGCCTTGAGCTTCTCGGCCTGGACGTGGATCTTGGTGACCATCGGACAGGTCGCGTCAACGATCGTCAGCCCCTTGGCTTTGGCTTTTTCGAAGACGTCGGTGGGCAGTCCGTGGGCCCGCACGAAGAGGGTGCCCGAGTCGACCTCGTCGACCGAGTGCGCATTCTTGAGGCCCTTGGCTTCGAGTTCCGCGACCATCTGCGGGTTGTGCACGACATGACCCAGGGTGGTCACGTTCGAGGCGGGACGCGCGACGACTTCCTCGGCTTTTTTTACCGTGATCGCCACCCCGAAGCAAAAGCCTTGGGTTTTGGCCCGCTTAATTACCACCGATCGACTCCTCAAGTGCCCGGATGCGCCGCATGATCTCCGCCGTCCACTTCTCTAGATCGTCCTCGTCCGCTTTCCGGTTCCGCACAATTGTCATCGGTTTCCCGTACGCGACCCGGATCTGCGCGAGGCGCTTCGCCGCTTTGGTTCCGGCAACCGCCGCCGGAACCACCGGCGCGCCCGAAAGTGCGGCCAGGAACGCCGCGCCGCCCTTCTCGGCGGCGGATCCGCTCAAGTTGCGCGTGCCCTCCGGAAAGATGCCCACGCAGCGCCCCTCCTTGAGCACCCGCAGCGCGACGCGGACGGCGGCCACTCCCCCGGCCTCGCGATCGAGCGGATAGGCGCCGCAGCCGCGAATGATCGGCCCCAGGAGCGGGATATCGAAGAGCTGCTTCTTCGCTAAATATGTGATCATGCGCGGCGCGCCGACGCCCAGGACGACCGGATCGAGATACGACACGTGATTGCAGGCGACGATGAGCGGCCCGGTGCGCGGCACGTTCTCGACTCCGATGGCGCGAAAGCGCCATACCAGGAGGCAGACGACTTTACAAATGCCGCGCACCACCCGGTAAAACGGCGTCACTGGGCGTGCATCGCCGCGAGCATGCGTTCGACGACCGTGTCGACGTCGATTTGGGTCGAATCGATCAGCACGGCGTCGGCGGCGGCGCGCAGCGGCGACGTGGTTCGGGCCGCATCCAGCCGGTCGCGTTCGGCCAACTGCGCGGCGACGTCCGCGCCGCGCACGGCGATGCCGTTCGCGACGAGTTCCAAGCGCCGCCGCTCGGCGCGTTCGGCCAGCGAAGCGGTTAGGAAGAACTTGTAGCGCGCGTCGGGCAGCACGACCGTGCCGATGTCGCGGCCGGCCATCACCACCGGTTCGGCGGATGCGATCGTTCGTTGGCGCTCCACCAACGCTTCGCGAATGTGGGGCGCGGCCGCGACGGTCGACACCGCCGCGGTCACATCGGGCTGCGTCAGTTTGGCCGTTACGTCGCGGTCGTCGACGAGCACCCGATACCCGTTGGGCGCGGCCTCGTCGGCGGCGATGCTCAGTGAGTGCCCGGCGAACATCTCGACGAGGGCCGTATCGTTGTCCAAGTCGACACCGTTACGAAGCGCCAGATACGCGACCGCGCGATACATCGCGCCAGTATCGAGATAGAGCGTGCCCAGGCGGCCGGCAAGGGCGCGCGAAACGACGGTTTTCCCGGATGCGGAGGGGCCGTCGATGGCGACGTGACGGTTCGACATACCGGGCCAACGCATTCGCGGACGCACCATAGATCGGCCTGTCCGGCGCCCGGCAACCTCCTCGCGTCGCGGGCAAGGCGGGCAGGTCTTGGAGGAACCATCGACCGACCACGTCTTCATCCATCGCGCTGCGCGGCCGCGCCGGCTGCCGGCGGCCGCGTTGGCTAAGGCCCGGAGCGCCTACTTCTGCGGCGCGTGCGGATTCGAATCGGCGCGCTGGCTGGGGCGCTGCCCGACCTGCGACGCCTGGAACACGTTTGCCGAGACGCCCGTGCACAAGCCGCCGCCGCGCGGCCCGGCGGCCACCCGACCGCGAGCGGGCGGGCCCACGACGGCGAGCGGGCCGCTGCGCTTGGCCGACATCGACGACCGGCGCATCGCCCGGATCGGCACCGGTCTGCCGGAGTTCGACGCCTGCCTGGGCGGGGGCTTGGTGCCGGGCAGCTTGATTCTGCTCGGCGGGCCGCCGGGCGCCGGCAAATCGACGCTGCTGCTGCAGATCGCCGAGGGGCTCAGCCGGGCCGGCGCGTCCGCGGTGTACGTCTGCGGTGAAGAATCGGCGGCTCAGACCAAGCTGCGCGCGCAGCGGCTGGGCCTGGGCGCCGGCGAGTCGCTGCTGGTGTTCGCCGAAACGAATCTGCGCGCGATCCTCGATGACCTCGAAGCACGCCGGCCCGACATTCTCATCGTCGACTCCATTCAGACGATGTGGCTACCCGACGTCGAGTCGTATGCGGGCAGCGTCAGCCAGATCCGCGATTGCACCCAACTGCTCATGGAGTTCGCCAAACGCACCGGCTGCGCGACGTTTCTCGTCGGGCACATCACCAAGGACGGCGCGATCGCCGGGCCGCGACTGCTCGAGCATCTGGTCGACACGGTGCTCTACTTCGAGGGCGACGCGACGGGTGAGTACCGCATCGTGCGCGCGTACAAAAATCGCTTCGGCTCGGTGGACGAGATCTGCGTGTTCGCCATGCACGACTCGGGGCTGAGCGAGATCACCGACCCGTCGGCCCTGTTTCTCAATGGCCGCGGCGACCGCCCGAGCGGGTCGTGCGTCGTGCCGTCGCTAGTCGGCACGCGTCCCGTGCTGGTCGAAATTCAGGCCCTCGTCGGCGAAACGTCGTACGGCACGCCACGCCGTTTAGCCGCGAATCTCGATCCGGCGCGCTTGGCGATGATTATCGCCGTGCTCGAACGGCGCAGCGGGATGCAACTCGGCGGCCACGACGTCTACGCCTCGGTCGCGGGCGGCTTGCGCATCAACGAACCGGCGGCGGATTTGGGCATCGCGCTAGCGATCGCTTCGGCGTTCCGCAATGTCCCGATCGACGCGAACGTCGCGGCCTTCGGCGAACTGGGGCTCTCGGGCGAAGTGCGCGCGGTCGGCCAAGGGGCGCGCCGCACGGCCGAAGCGGCGAAGCTGGGCTTCACGCGCGCGATCAGTCCCGACACCGTGCGCGATATCGCCGCTGCGGTACGCAGTGCGCTCGATTGATGGCCGCGTGAATCGATTCTGCCTGGCGGCTTGTCTTGCCGCCGCCGTGGTGCTGGCCGCGACGCGGACCCGCGCGTTCAGCGCCGACCCCGACGGCGTGATCCGGCTGCACTGCGCGCAGTGAGCGGGCCCGCGCCGGCGTTCGAGATCGTGCCGAGCGTTTTCGAGATCGTGCCCAACATCAGCGAGGGCCGCGACCCGGCGGTCATCGACGCGTGCGCGGCGGCGATTGCCGGCGCGGGTGCGCGCGTCGTGCACCGCACCAGCGACGCGGTTCACCATCGCAGCGTTATCACCGCGATCGGCAGCGCGCAGCAAACGGTCGCGGCGGCGGTCGCGCTGGCGCACGCCGTGCACGACCGCATCGATTTGCGCGCGCACCGCGGCGCGCATCCGCGGCTGGGCGCGCTCGACGTGCTGCCGTTCGTCCCGCTCGCCGGCGCGACGCTCGACGACGCGATCACCCTCGCGCACCGCGCGGCGGGGCGGATCTGGCGCGAGGTCGGCATCCCGTCGTTTCTCTACGGCGCCGCGGCGAGCGCACCGCACCGCAGGTTGCTGGCCGACGTACGGCGCGGCGAATTCGAGGGGCTCGCGCGCAAGATCGCCGATCCGCAATGGCGCTTCGACTACGGCGATCTGCCGCATCCGGCCGCCGGCGCGATCGCGATCGGCGCGCGGCCGATTCTGGTCGCTTTCAACGTCGAACTGGCGACCGGCGATCTCGACGTCGCGCGGCGCATCGCGAAGCTCATGCGCGAACGCGACGGCGGCTTGCGCACGCTGCGCGCGCTCGCGATCCGGCTCGACCCGCAGCGCGTGCAGGTCAGCTTCAACATCACCGATTATGCCGCGACACCGCTGTATCTGGTGCGCGAACTCGTGCGGGTATTGGCGGCACGCGACGGCGTGGCGGTTGGGAACAGCGAGCTGATCGGACTAACGCCCTGGGCCGCCGTCGAAACGACGGCTCAAGCATATTGTTCGAGCCGCGACTCGGCGTGACCCGGGCTGGCGCCCGCTACACTAGCGCAGTCGAGATCGAACGGCAACCGAGATCTTCGTGGTTACTCCGGACTTGCCGCCTCCCATAGCTCAATCGGGTTGTCATCCGGATCGTGAAGCCGCGCAAATTGACCGTTGGGATATTTTTACGGATCCGCCTTCACGTCAATATCGGCCTTCCGCAGTTGCGCGACCATCGTCCTCTCTGTCACTTCAGCGACGGATCCGCGGCCTATTTCATCGATCATTATTGCCATCGGAATGGAATCCCAGATCTCGCCGCTTCTTCGCCGGATATGTCGCCGAAACAGGCCTTCTTGAACAAATCCATGCCTCGCTCTTATGCTTCCGTCGCGGCGTTGACGAGTTGCATCAGCAACTGGGCTTCAGCACGTCGCGGCGCGCCCGGACATCTTCTTCGCACCTTCGCGGGTAATGCGGGTGGCCCGCATGCGCTCACGGCGCGGAGCGGCCACTTCTCCACCTTAGGAACGCGAACACGAGGAAACAATGCCCGAACAATCCGCCGACGCGCTCTTCGCACCGTTCAACCTCGGCCCGATCACGCTGGCCAACCGGATCGTCATGGCGCCACTGACCCGCAACCGGGCAACGCACGGCACCGACGTCCCGCACGAACTCAACGCGACGTATTACTCTCAGCGCGCCACGGCCGGTCTGCTGATCGCCGAGGCGACCCAGATCTCGCCTACCGGTAAGGGCTATGCCTGGACGCCGGGAATATATTCGCCCGAACAAGTCGCTGGATGGCGGCTGGTGACGACCGCGGTACACGCGAAAGGCGGCAAGATCTTCCTGCAGCTCTGGCACGTCGGGCGCTTCTCCCATCCGGCGCTGCAGCCGGGCGGACAGCTTCCGGTCGCACCGTCGGCGATCGCGCCGGTTGACCAAAAGACGTTCCTCGAAGACGGCACGTTCGCGCCGGTCGGCACGCCGCGCGCGCTCGAGCGCAGCGAGATCGCCGGGATCGTCGACGATTACCGCACGGCGACGCGCAATGCGCTCGACGCCGGTTTCGACGGCGTCGAGATTCACGCCGCGAATGGCTATTTAGTCGACCAGTTCTTGCGCGACGGCGCGAACAAACGCACCGACGACTACGGCGGTTCGGTTGCGAACCGGCTGCGTTTCGCCCAAGAAGTGATCGCCGCCGTCAGCGAGATCGCGGGACCCGAACGCACCGGCATCCGCATCTCACCGGTCAGCCCGGCGTCGGGCTTGAGCGACAGCGATCCGAGCGCGGTGTTCTTCCCGCTCGTCGATGCGATCGACGCCGCCGGTTTGGTCTACGTTCACGTCATCGAAGGCGCGACCGGTGGACCGCGTGACGTCGCTCCGTTCGATTATCACGCGCTGCGCAAACGCTTCCGCGGCGCCTGGCTGGTTAACAACGGCTACACGCGCGAGACGGCGATCGACGCGATCGCGAGCGGCTACGCCGATCTCGTGGCATTCGGAAAACCGTTCATCGCCAATCCCGATCTGGTCGAACGGCTGCGGCGCAACGCTCCGCTCAACGCGCTCGACACCGAACACCTCTTCGGCGGCGGTGCGCAAGGCTACACCGACTATCCGGCCCTCGAAAGCGCGGCGCGCTAACGCGAACCGCGCTGGTTTTCCGCTGCCGGCGCAGAACGCTGGCCTTCCATGCAGCAGCAGTCCCTTGCGATCGTCGCCGTGGCCGTCGGCGGCGCGATCGGCTCCGTTTCGCGCTACCTCGTTTCGAGCTGGTTCGTCGAACGCGTCGGCAGCGGCTTCCCGTGGGGAACGATGTTCATCAACGTGAGCGGTTCGCTCGCGATCGGAGTCGTGCTGCAACTCGCGTTGTCGCGAGCCGGGTTGAGCCCGTATGTCCGGTTGTTCTTCGCGACTGGCATCCTCGGCGGCTTCACCACCTTTTCCGCCTACGCGTTCGAGATCTATGCCATGGCCAGCGCCGAGCGTCAGGCGCAGAGCCTGGCGTACGCGCTGGGCAGCGTCGCCGCCGGCGTGACCGCGGCGTACGTCGGAGCGTTCGCAGTTCGCGTATTCGCGCGCTGAACCGGAGGGCCGCTCGCGTCATGAAAGCCCGCGAGATCGGGCTTCTCATGTGCGACTTCGGCGGAATGGAGGAAGAAAGGGCTTGATTTACCGGCCTGCGGTCCCGTATCGCGGCCGTTACCGCAGAACGCGCGCGCGACGTCGTCGAGTGACTTCAGCCCCTTCGAGGGCCGTTCCATCATCTAGCTGGACATTGTAGCTGAGGTTCGCGCTGGTCGTCGTCGCGACGGGCTGGCGCGCCGGTCGCCCGGTAACGCAACGTTTCAGTGTAGAAAAAGAAACACGCGCTGTACCGAGAATTGAATGTACTACTTTCGTCCCAACTTCGCGGGTCTTTGGTAGCATTGTCGTAGAGAACTTGTCTGGGAGATACTGGGCGGAAAGTACCAGAACGTTTCTTCTCTTGCGTCGCTTTTTCATGTGGCGCCGGGATCGAACGAAAACCCGGAATCTAACGCATACATCAAGATGCGATGGTCGCAGCATTTCCCGCGGATGTGGCATGGCCGGACTTGCGGTTGCAATACGCGCCGACGCAGCTTGTCTTGGCGACGTCATCTCGCACCACGAAGTTCTTCTTCTCCCGCACGTACGGAGTCCTCGCGACATTTCGTTCCGCCCTCGCAGCGGCACAGCCCGCCAAGCGATCTGGTCCAACTTGAGCTTGCGTTGAAGAATCCCGGAAAGTGTCCGTCCTCGGGAGGGCGCCATGCCGAAAGAACTGATTAGTCAACCGTTTGCATCTCAGATGAAGGACGACGAGATCTATGAGGTCATCTTTGAGATCGCCGTGCCGACACCGGCTTCTCGCGACGTGGTCGCCGACGCCTATGGAGCACTTGTTGACGATTACCGGCAACTGGCGCAAGCGGTCGATGCAGAAATCAAGAGTAGCGGGACGGGCACAAGCCTTTTTCGACAGGATCCCGCGATCGCACCGTATCTTTTCGCGAATTTAAGCGGCTCAAGTATCAAGAAGATCGCGGATGTCGCGGCGGAGTTGCTCGTTCGAATCTCGCCCAACGCTGGAAAGAGCGGCGTGTTGCGGGTTTCGCCCAGCCCAGGGAAGGGCGGACAAGGACGCCGGTTCACGCCGACTGACCTCGTCAGCCAAACGCTGGCGGAACCGCTGGGGTCGCGCGTTCGGTCGAACCCTACCGAACACGAGGATGTAATCATTCATCTCTGTGATAAGGGAACGACCCCAGGGGAGGCGCGAGCAGGTGTCTTTCGGGAGCTACAGATCATCAGCGATCGGCTGGGATCGGCGGTCGACTTCGACCCCAAGAGCGCGGCCACTCACCCGTACGTATTTGCTCGGATGACCGGATACGCAATCCTCGCGCTGATCGACCTGGACCGAAATCCTTTCACGGCGCCGCGTTACATTTTTCGAGTCTGGGAGGACGCGCGCGTCCGGGCCTTCATCACCGACACGATTGCGACAGTGAAGGCCAACGCCGCGCACGCGGCGTTCGGCGCGAGTGGTGAGAACATCGTGTGGGCGGTGCTCGATTCGGGAATCGACAAGTCCCATCCGCATTTTGGGCACTACGACAATCTCACACTTGATCATCCCATGGAACACAAAGACTGCCGGCGTGCCGGGACGCCTGCGAATAGCGCGATCGCCGCCGTCACGGACTCCGCTCCTGGACCTCCGCCGGCACCCGCGGCAGTCGTGGCGCCGGGCCCCGGTGCGGGAGCTCAGGCAGCAGCAAGCGTCAACTTCGCGACCCAAGATGCTTACGGCCACGGAACGCATGTGGCCGGCATCATCGCGGGCGCGATGTCGAGGGCGTGGCCCGACACGTCGCATCCGACGAGTCCGGGAAATGCGCCAGTGATGCAAGCACCTGCCGCGATCGTCGCGACCCACAACGAAGCCGGGGCCGAAGAGCCGCAGAAGCGCGAGCTTCCAGAAATCTCAGGCATGGCACCGCAGTGTAAGCTCCTGAGTCTGCGCGTCCTTGATAACGACGGAACCGGCCATGTCAGCTCGCTGCTCGACGCGATCGATCAGATCCAGCAGTGGAACAATTACGGGCGTCACATCATCGTGCACGGCGTCAACCTGAGTCTCGGCTACCCGTTCGATGCGGAGTGGTTCGCGTGTGGGCAAAGCCCACTCTGCGTGGAGGTCGACCAATTGGTTGCCGCCGGTGTCGTCGTCGTCGTGGCTGCCGGCAACGCCGGATACGGCTACGCGGAAACCGAGGGTTCGGGTGCGATAGCGCACGGCATCGAAATGTCGATCGCCGATCCCGGAAACGCGGAGCTGGCGATTACGGTCGGATCGACGCACCGCACGGCACCCCATCAGTTCGGGGTGTCGTACTTCTCCTCGAAAGGCCCGACGGGTGACGGTCGGATGAAGCCTGACCTCTTGGCGCCGGGCGAGCGAATCATCTCCTGCGCGTCGACGCAGAGCCGGGCTGCCGTCACGACGGTCCAAAGTGATAACGCCGCGCCGGCAACTATTGCGGCGGATGACTACTGCTACAAAGAAGATAGCGGGACGAGCATGGCCGCTCCTCACGTATCCGGCGTCATCGCGGCCTTTTTATCGATTAAGCGCGAGTATATCGGCCGGCCGCGCGATGTCAAGGAGCTGTTCAAAAAAACCGCATTAAGTTTGGGACGTAGGAAAGCCTATCAGGGCGCGGGCCTTGTCGACCTCATGCATGCCCTTGAAAGCTCTTGAGGTCGACGTGATCACCTACGGCAAGACTATGCAAGGCGACAAAGTACACTACGATGCGAGCGGGGTCCCGTCCGACGAAGCCGCCTTTTTGACTGACGTCGCAACGCAAAAACCGAAGCACCTTTTCGTCATATCTCACGGATGGAACAACGACGAGTCGGAAGCTGATACGCTTTACGACAACTTCTTCAAGGCAATGGACAGCGTGTGGGCACAGTTTCCCGCCATCGATCCGACAACATGTTTCACGCTGGGCGTCATCTGGCCGTCGAAAATGTTCGATGAGAACGCGTTTGCGGCGATCGCACCTTCTCTACCCGGTACGGCGCCGGCAATTCGGGGGACCGCGGCGGCGATGCAGCCTGATGCCTTCGACGCGCAACTCACGGCGCAACTGACCGTGCTCAAGCAAATCGCCAACAATCCGACGGCGGATCAGCTTCTCGATCACGCGATCAACCAGATAACGCTCCTGGGCGTCAGCCAAAGTGCCCAAGACGACTTCGTCGCCGCCTTAGCGGGCGCATTCCCAGCGCCGCCACAAGAAAGCGATCCTGGTGTCGACGGCGGGCTTGCGCATCTCACCACGATGCAGGGTCATATAGCGCTCGCAACCATCAGCCGCACGCTCAACGCACGGGCCGTTCCCGCCCAAGGCGCATTTTTGGGCGGAGCCGCTCAACTCGGCGGAGCGTTGGGCTTCAATCCGATTCAGGCCGTAAAGGACGCAGCACTCGCGCTTGCCAACGTGACGACGTACTGGACGATAAAAGAGCGCGCCGGTCTCATCGGCCGAACCGGCGTCGCTCAAACGATCGCTAAGACTCTTGTCGATGTACCTGGCATCAAGGTTCATCTCATCGGGCACAGCTTCGGCGGTCGGCTCGTCACGGCGGCGGCAAACGCGCTGACCGGCGGTTCTCCCGGCCATCAGGTGGCAACGATGTCGCTTTTGCAAGCGGCCTATTCGCATTTCGGCCTCGCGACCAACTATCAGCCCAACGTCGACGGGGTCTTCCGCTCCGTGATCACCTCCAAAAAAGTAACCGGCGAGATCCAGGTGACGCACAGTGTTCACGATGTGGCGGTGGGCCTAGCGTATCCGATCGCATCGGCGCTCGCCAATCAAATCGGTCAAGGGCTCTTCATCAATCCGTGGGGCGGCATGGGGGCCGACGGAGCCCGGGCGACGCCCGAAGCGTTGGATGACACGTTGCGACCGGTGGGGCAGGCGTACCAACCGCTTCCGACGGGAAAAATGGTGCGGAACCTCAACGGCGACGCGATCATTCAAAACCACGGCGACGTCACGCACGACGAAATCGCCTTTACGGTTCTGCGCGCCGTCAGCCTCGCGTAGCCGTTAATAGCCGACCTCCGCAATACCGGCCCGGGGTTCGATACGTTCACATCGGTTCGGCGGCGGGCCGCCCGTAGTCGTGTTGCACGAATTGTTTCGAGCCGGCGAGGCGCTGTTCCGATTCGCCCATCGCGGTGCCGCTCAGCCCGAACGTGAGGCTGGTCCTGCCGCCTTTGGCGTTTTTGAGATCGATGTCGAAACGCTGACGTCGCAAGAATTGGCGCACGAACACGTGCGTTAGGCTTTGACGATTAGCAGATCTGGGCGCCGAAACGTTTACAGGAAGATTGCTTTTCGTCACTTTTTTGAGGATACGAAGCGTCTCGGCGGTACCGCCGCTATCTTGATTTCGATCAGATTTTTGTTTTCACCCGCTGCTGCAATATAGTTTGCTTGGCAACGCCTTCCAATTTTTATCAGTGGCCCATAGTCGGCCTGGTCGAAGTAGCGATGAGCTTGTGAAAGCGCATGACAAACAAATAGCGTGATCTCGTCGTAGATATTGATAAAGCGCTCGCGGCTTATAAGCTGATTCTCAAACTGGTCGTTGATCCTCTCAAATAAATTTGTGAGCTTCGTGATATCGCTCTCGCATTGAAGACGCAATGGGTCCTCTGCGTCGCGTTGCAGCAGTTCGGCAATTCGTTCGCAATCTTCTCGTGGATCGATGCACGTGGAAATTCGATCTATCGCCGCATCAACTTCTGGATTTTGAAGTTCTTTGAAGAGTTCATCGGTAGCTCGAGACCGGTCCGCATTCTTGGTCGACTGAAGCTGCCATAGCGCAACGATAATCCCGACCACAACAAAGACGGCCTGACCAAGAGTGGACCAGGCGGTCATGACATCGGTCCACTTTACGGACTCTTCGGCCAACTTTAGATCTCCTTGTCGAGCCCCTTACCGCGGGAGCGCACAGTAATGCCCCTACCGGGCCAGCCAGGGACTTTCGACCTTTATCCGCGATGCAGAACGACAGATACTCGCCCGGCGAGGCCAGTTCGTATACTTCTGGTGCACCCGTGCCGCTCCGCCGGCCGATCGACCGGTCCAAAAACGACTGATCCGCTTGCGCAAGCGCTAAAGCGCAAATGTCGCACGGACGCCCTGGCCGCGAGCGATTGCTGGCGCACGCCGCCATTCCTCGAGTCACTTGGCTCACACGCCCATCAGGAGACACTGTATGACGAGCGACAGCCCTTCCCCGCTTGGACCGCTGTTTGGTCCCGACTTTCTCATGGTCACCGTCAACGACGAGACGAAGACGTCGTTTTCGCTCGAGGTGTATCCCGACGCGAACAATGCACTGCTCAAAGCGAATGGACTTCAACAGCAGTTCTACTTCGTTCCGCAGCGCGTGTACGTTGCCAAGAAGCAAGACTCACCGCAGGACTTCGACTTCGGCATGGCCGTCTTCAAAGGTCTGATGACCTCGGAAGATACGGTCGGCATCTCGCCGACCGCCGCGGGCGGCGATGTCGAAGCGGGCGGCGGCTTCTGCGTGTTCTCGACAACGTTCGCCATTCCGGACAGCGTGATCGCCAACGCGATTCAGGCTCTCAAGACCAATAACTACTCGGGGTCCAAAGGGGCCGGGAGCCCGGCTCCGCCGCGCTTTGCGGGCTTGCTCGACATCGGGAAGAACGATCCGGATCCGAAGCTGGGAATCGTACCGATCCTCAGCAACGACGTCACGCTGCAATTGCTCGACGCCTCGGCTGCGGGCTCGGCGCAAGCACCGATGATCCTCAAGGCGGTCTCGACCGAGAAGGGCAGTATCGAGGCGCATGGCATCAACTCGTTCCTGGTCACCTGCAACCAATTCGCCGCGGGCGCGGTGGCCGGAGCGGTGAAAAACGGCTTACCGCCGTTTGTCGTCCAGTATAATTTGACCGAGCAATATTACTTACCGGCCTGCGACATCACCGTCACCGTCGACATGGACAAGGTCTTCGATTCGTTCTCGGTGGCCGCTTCGGCCTCGGGCTTTTTCGAGAGCGCGTCCTTTTCCGCCGCCTATCAGAATACGGTGACGCGCGGCGGGATCGTCACCGATATCAAGATCAACGGTGCGGCGATTCCGCCCGACCTCAAGACGTTCATCGACCAAAAATGCCAAGACATGCAGACCTTCGCGATGAACGCGGTCAAAGACCAGATTTTTGATTGGAAACCGACCGACGGCGGCCCCGCGACGACGTCGGGTAGCGGCGGCGGTCTGTTCGGCAGCCTCTTCGGCTTCGGCGCTCAGGTTTCCATGAAGGCGACGTACCAAAAGCAGTCGCTGCATTTCACCCAAGAGCTCAAACTGGACACGGTCGTCACGATGACCGACGCCAAATACGGCGACTTGACCGACTTGCAGCCGGCACTGGCCGCTCATCCCGAGAAGTATTTGGTCGTTTACGACATCGGCGAGTATTTCAAAAAAATCCAGGTCGCGGCCACGAACGCCATCAATTGGAGTGAGACGCTGCCGGACGGGACCAAACTGTCGGATCCGATCACGTCGGCGATGATCGAGGTCAGCTATCCGGATTACACACAGCCGCTGGATAGTGCGCAGCAGCCCAATCTCAAAACACTGGGCCAGGGCTTCCACTACCTGGTGGGCCAGAGCGGAGCCGGTCAGGCCGGTCTCGCGCAGTGGTCGGCCAACAACCCGAGCGATATCATCAATATTGCCTATCTCCGACTCGACCAGCAGTTGCCGCAGTGGCCGTCCGATCAGGTCAAGGTGCGCAAGACGCTGATCTTCGACGGGAACGATCCGCGAGTCGATCTATTGAACAATGCGACGACCGTCGTCGTCGAAACGACCGGCAACGACCATACGCCGATCATCACCGGCGCCGAGGTCGGCTACTTGTTCACGCGTTTCTTCTGCCGTCCGCTGCCGGCGGCCGTCACGCTGACCCTCACCACGACCATCGGTCCGCGCACCGACACGATCACGATCACCCAAGCGAATCAGAAGAACGTGCTTTGGGAGATCTTTTCGGACAAGTACGTCGCGCAGACATCGTTCACGTACTCGGTGCAGGTGCAAGTTCAAGGCCCGAATTTCACCGACAATCCGATCACCTATCAATCCGCTGCGCCCATTACGGTCAAACTGCCGGGCGGCCGAGTGAAATATCTCAATGCGGTCAGCCTGCAGCTTCCCGACGCGCCGCCCGACCAGATCGCGCAGATCAATGCGTACATCAAGAACTATCAGCTCCAACCGGTAAGCTAAAGCTCGTAAGGAGCATGCCGATGCAACAAGCCAGCGAACCCAGCTTGACACCTTCTACCCGCCCTTTCATCGCACGCCCGCCGTCGCCGGCGGTGCAAATCGCACCGACGGCGCTCTCGGCCTCGTCGGTTGACGAGCTGGCAAACGCGAACCAAAGTCTCCCCTTGGCCAATTCGCGGACCGGGAATATCTTTCAAGATCGATTCGTGACGAATCTTGCCTGGTATCTGCCGTCCGTTGTGTTGGCGCCTGATGTCGATCCGGCGTTTGCATTCAACGCGATCCAATCCGGAGTCGACATCGCCCGGAATCCTTTCGATCAGGTGACGCTAACGTTCGGCCTGGTGAAGCAGAAGCCGGACGACGCGGTTGCCTACGGGCAACAGCACCCGGCGTGCGAGCTTCGCGAGATCCCGATCGACTCAATCGCCGCGACGCTGACGACGACTGCGCCCGATCCCCAAACCGGAGCCGCACATTCAGCAACCTATCCCGGCACCCTGACGATGGGTGCCGACGGTACGTTGAGCGTCACGTTCGGCGGGCTGACCGGCACAGCCGTCGTGGTCGCATACGACAACTTGCAAAGAGGGGGCGCCGTCATTGCGCTGACCGGCAGCTACGCCGTTTGGCGGGAGACCGTCTACCAACGGCCGTTCCCGATCTTTCACCCCCAACCAATCCGCGAAAGCTCGTTTCCGCCGAGCGCGATCGGACGTCCCCGGCCGGCGCTGGTATGATGATGCACTCGATCTCCGCGACCGCGTCATCACCGGCCCGGGAAACGCCGGCGCCGACGTTCGACCAGGGGACGGTTGCCTGGTCGACCACTTGTCCGCTCGAAAAAAAGTATGCGGGCCTGGGCTACGCGACAAAATACTGTTTGACCGACGGATCGACGACGCGAGCGATCGAAGGCATCGCCGATCTGACGAACTTCAATACGCGCCAGTCGCAATTCAGCGAATTCACCGCTCTTGGCGACGTCGCCCAAAAGTATCCCTCGTTGCGTTCGCTCTACGTCGGCGCCCTCAGCCGAACGATCGTGGCCGTGCCGGCCCGCTACGGAATCGTCCGCGGCATGGACGGTACCGCCGCCAGGTGCCGGGCGCTGCTCGATACGTCGGCGACCGGCGGCGGGCGCTGCAAGTTCGAGTTTTCGTTCTTGCTAGGGCCGGTGATCAGCTCGATCGATCTCATCGAGCTTTCGAGTGACGTTGCCGCGAATAGCGCATCGCACGACTGCACGGTTACGCTGCCGATGCAATTCGCCGCCGGCGCGACGCTCGCGACACCGTTTCAAAGCTCGGTCGCATTCGCACTCGGCGACAAGCCGGGAACGTTCACGTTGACGGTGGAGATAACCGACGAGGGAGCGACGACCTCGGCGGTTGCCAATGCCAATCTCTTCATCAAGGCCCTGACCGCGCAAGTCGAGCCGTTTCTCGGCGGGCAGACCATGTTAAAGCTCGACGATTTCTACGAGCAGCCGGTCGCCGCCGACCTGGTGCTGAACTTCAGCCTGACCAGCGGCAGCGACGATATCGGCTTCACCGTCGATCCGAGCGGGAATTCGATCATCTTGACGAACCGGTCGCCGCTCGATCTCCAGCTCAGCCGCTACGCGATCGCCGCCGGCGGCGCACTCTCGGTCAACGCTTTGCAGCAGGAAATCCCCGCGAAGCAGACGGCTTCGATCGCCGTCGCCGCGACGAGCGGGCCGCTGAGTGTTCTCGTCGAGCGAACGCTCGCGCTCGAGTCGCCGTTGACGAAAGCGGCAACGGCGCGCTATCTGGGTTTCGACGTGGTCGACGTCGCCGACGTGGCGTATCAGCTCGGGGTCGTTGCCAGCGGCGTCGACTTCGCGGCCCGCGGGATCGCCAGCATCGACGTTTCGATCGTCGTTACGAGTCTGCCGGCGCTGACCGTGCCGAACTTTACATTGACCAATCTCAACCGAGCGGGCAACGAGCAAATCACCATTCCGGTCATGTCGGCGATCAGCACGCTTCCCGCGACGCTCGCGTTTAGCGTCGCTCCGCTCGACGGCAGAACATCGCCGGTGCACTTCACGCTGACGACCGACTTCATCGACGACCCCATCTTCATCCTTAGCGACGTCCAGATTCCCGGCTTTCCCGCCGCGCAGCAATGAACGCAATCTTTAATGAACGCAATCTCTAAGGTGTTCGGGTCAAGTGGTTAACAGTCCCACAGCTATTAGCACCGTGAAACTCTGGATCAATGCTTTCATCCCCGCCGAGGTATCGGATATCACGATGTCCGCTCCCGACACTGGAACGATGGTCAAAGGACCGCCTCTCGTTCCCGGCGGAGGTGACTGCTATCGCACCGACAATCGCGACTTTTCTTCGGATATTCATGCACCGTCACGCATGCATTCGGAGGTGGAAATCGCCATATCCGGTCCCTCAATCAACTTTCAGTTTCATCAGTGCTTTCCGACTCATCGCATTGACTGCGGCAGTGGGGCCACGATAATGGATGCAACTGCGAGTACTTCACGAATGGAGTGGTCGAATCTGCGCGGAAACGTGACGGTTGACCCTCAAGGCGGCCTCTGCACCGACCCGAACCCCAATCTGGTTCAAATCGATCTTGACGATGCGGGGAACAATCCATGTCTCACGTCGCCCGACATCGACATGCTTGGCACCGCAATGATCGATCCCGTCGGACGGACGGTTCGTTTTGTCGGCACCGTCGAACCGTTTCCGGCATTCGAGATGTATGCCGCAGCCGACAACGGTGAACCAACGACCGTGTTCCAGCTCGGTCCCCAGGCGGGGGCTGATCCGTTCAATTTGGTAGGCGAGCCAAATCGTTCGATTGACGTTACGGTATCATTCTAGGAGTGTGTCGGGTTTACCCGACACGTGACGACGGGCGGCTTGCGGCGAAGCCGCAAACGCGAAGGGTCGACGAAGTCGACCCACTAGCGATCAGTTCCGACCGATACCACTCGCGCGGCGTTCCGCGCAAGTCCAGGTTACAGCGCGGCGATGCGCCGCACGCCCTCGGCGAATTGGTCGAGCGGAGCGACGAAACTCAAGCGCAGCCAGCCTTCGAGCGTCGAACCGAAGATGCGGCCGGGGATCGCGACGACGCCGTGGTGATCCACGAGCGTGTGCGCCGCGGCGACCGAGTCGCCCCCGCGCGCGAGCTTCACGCAAACGTAGAACGAGCCGTCGGGTTCGACGAATTCGAGTTCACCCGCGCGCAGGATCTCGAGCACGCCGGCGCGCTGACGTGCGTACCAGGCGGCTTGCTCGACGAGCGCCCCCGGCTCGCCGAAAATCTCGAACGCGACGCGCTGCGCGAACGTGCTCGCCGTCGACGTCACCCAGGCATGAATTTGCACGATCGCCTCGATCGCCGGCGACGGCGCGAGCGCCCAACCGACTCGCAAGCCCGTGAGCGCGTTGGATTTCGAGAGCGAATTCGCAACGATCGTATAGGGATACACCGCGGCGAGCGAACCGGCATCCTCGACATATGTCAATTCGCGATAGATCTCGTCGTGCAGCACCCAGATCGGCGGACCGGAACGTGCGCCCAGCACGGCGGCGAGCCGTTGCGCGTCGGCGCGCGTGATCACGCGGCCGGTCGGATTTGCCGGCGAGCCAATCACGATCATGCGGGTGCGCGGTCCGATCGCCGCGGCGATCGCATCGACATCAAAACGAAACCCACTCGCGGCGCTCAGCGCGACGCCGCGCGCCGCGATCCCCTCGAGCTGCGCGATCTTGAGATACGCCGGGTACGCCGGCTCGACGACCAAAATTTCGTCCGCGGCGGGATCGAGCAGCGCCTTCACGGCAACATACACCGCTTCTTGCGAGCCGGTCGTCATGCACACGTTGGCGGCGGCGCCCAAACCCGGGTACGCGTAGTGCGCGGCGATGCGCGCGCGCGTCGCGGGATCGCCCGCATTGGGTGTATATTTTAGGCCCGAACGCACGGCCCAGCGCGTCGCCGACTCGATGAAGCGCGCCTGCGGCAGCAACGTCGGTTCGCCCAGGCCAAGGTCGATCGACTCCGGCTTTTTTTTCGCCGCCAGCGCCCGAATCAGCGACGGTTCGATCGTCGCGAGCTTGGGGTTCATCCCCGACGCGCCGCCGCGATCACACCGCGACGTCGTAATCGCGCAGGACCGCGTTGAGCGAGGTCTTCCGATCGGTCGACTCCCCGCGGGTTCCGATCACCAGCGCGCAGGGCACACCGAATTCGCCGGCCGGGAAGCGCTTAGGAATTGTGCCCGGAATCACAACGCTGCGCGCCTCGATGCGGCCTTTGCTCGTCACCGGTTCGCTCCCGCGGACGTCGATGATCGGCGTTGAAGCGGTCAGCACGACGCCGGCTCCGAGCACGGCTTCGCGCTCAACGAGCACGCCCTCCACCACGATACAGCGCGAGCCGACGAACGCGCCGTCCTCGATGACGACCGGCTGCGCCTGCGGCGGTTCGAGGACCCCGCCGATGCCGACGCCGCCCGACAGGTGCACGTTCTTTCCGATCTGCGCGCACGAGCCGACCGTGGCCCAGGTGTCGACCATCGAGCCCGCATCGACGTACGCGCCAATATTGACAAAACTCGGCATCAAAATACTGCCGGGGCCCAGAAACGAGCCGTAGCGAGCGATTCCGCCGGGAACGCAACGCGCGCCGGCGACCGCGAAATTTCGCTTCGTCGGCAGCTTGTCGAAATAACTCGGGCCGTCGGTACGGCGTTTGCCGGGGTTGATCGGCACGGAGTCCAGGCGTTGAAAATACATCAGAATCGCCCGCTTGATCCAAGCGTGGGTGACCCAGTGGCCGTCGATCGGCTCGCAAACCCGGATTTCGCCGCTGTCGAGCAACGCGATGACCCGGTCGATCACCTTGCCGCGTTTCTTCTTGATCTCCGCGGGCCGTTCGGCGAGGGCCACGATCGCTGATTCGAGTTCCGCCACATCCATTGGAGCCCCACTTTGACCGCCACCGCGAGAGCACCCCGTCCATACTGGGTATGAGAAGGATGGCGTGGTGAGAAGCGAACCTCGGTCGGGCACGCACCCGGATCGCGGTGCGCACCACCAACCGCATACGGGAGTTCTATGGCGAACACAGCAGCAGACGAGACGCGCATCAATGCAATACGCTTTCTTGCCGTCGACGCGGTGCAGAAAGCAAATTCCGGCCATCCGGGACTACCGCTCGGCGCGGCCGCGATGGCTTATGCGCTCTGGCAGAACCGGCTGCGCTTCAATCCGGCAGATCCGACGTGGTTCGACCGGGACCGCTTCATTCTCAGCGCCGGTCACGGCTCGGCGTTGCTCTACGCGTTGCTGCACCTGTACGGCTACGATCTCTCGCTCGACGATCTCAAGGCGTTCCGTCAGCTCGGCAGCAAGACGCCGGGCCATCCCGAGTATCATCACACCCCGGGCGTCGAAGTCACGACCGGTCCGCTCGGCCAGGGCTTCGCCAACGCCGTCGGCATCGCCATCGCCGAAGCGCACCTCGCCGCGACGTACAACAAAGGCGAGACGATCGTCGATCACCACACGTACGTGTTGGTCGGCGACGGCGACCTCATGGAAGGCGTCTCCGCGGAGGCGGCCTCGCTCGCCGGTCACTTGGGGCTGGGCAAGCTCATCGCGCTCTACGACGACAACAAGATTTCGCTGGCCGGCAATACCGAGATCACGTTTACCGAAAGCGTGCAGCAGCGGTTTGAATCCTACGGCTGGCACACCCAGTTCGTCGGAACCGAATTCGCCAACGACGTCCCGACGATCGATAACGCGCTCGCGGCCGCGCAAGCCGTCACCGACAAACCCTCGCTGATCTTGGTGCGCTCGATCATCGGCTACGGCTCGCCCAAAGCCAATACGTTCGGCGCCCACGGTGAGCCGCTGGGCGTCGACAACGTCGCCAAAACGAAGGCCGCCTTGGGCTGGCCGGCCGAGCCGGCCTTCCTCGTGCCGCCCGAAGCCGCGGCGATCGCGACCGAAGCCAAGGCGCGCGGCGCCAAGCTGCAAGGCGAATGGAACGCGCGCTATGCGCGCTGGAAGGCCGCCAACGGCGCGCTGGCCGCGCAGTTCGAGCGCGCGCGCGACGGTAAGCTGCCGGACACGCTGGCTTGGCCGACGTTCACGGCCGAAAACGGCAGCGTGGCCACGCGCGAGGCCGGCGGCACCGTCATGAACGCGATCGCCGGCAACTTACCCGAACTCGTCGGCGGCTCGGCCGACCTCGATCCGTCGACGAAGACGTATCTCAAGGGGTTCGGCGACTTCCAGCCTGAGTCGTACGCCGGGCGCAACATCCACTTCGGCGTGCGCGAACACGCGATGGCGGCGGCCCTCAACGGCATCGCCTTACACGGCGGGCTGCTGCCGTTTTGCGCCACGTTCTTCAACTTCGCGGACTACCTCAAACCCGCGCTGCGGCTGGCCGCCATCAACAAGATCCGCTCGATCTACGTGTTTACGCACGACTCGGTGTTCCTAGGCGAAGACGGCCCGACGCACCAGCCCATCGAACAGCTCGCGATGCTGCGTTCGACGCCCAACGTGCAAGTCGTGCGCCCGGCCGACGCGCTCGAAACACTCGAAGCCTGGAAGCTGGCGATCCAGCCCGGCACCGGACCGTGGGCGCTGATCCTCTCGCGCCAAAAGCTCCCGTTCTTGGGCGCGCGCAATGCGGCCGTCGGCAAGGGCGGCTACGTCCTCGTCGACAGCGACGGGACGCCCGACCTCATTCTGATCGCGACCGGTTCGGAAGTGTCGCTGGCCGTCGACGCGGCCAAAGTGCTGGCCGGCAAGAGCATCAAGACGCGCGTCGTTTCGCTGCCTTCCTGGTCGCTCTTCGAGGCGCAAGATCAGGCGTATCGCGACAGCGTCCTGCCGCCCAGCATCAAAGCGCGGGTCTCGATCGAAGCCGGCGCGACCATCGGCTGGTCGCACTACACCGGCGATCGCGGCATCGCGATCGGACTCGATCACTTCGGCACGTCGGCACCGGCGCCGGCGATCGCGAAAGAATACGGCTTCACCCCAGAACATGTCGCCGACGTGGCGGCCGGACTACTTTCCCAAGTTTAGCTCGAACGAGAGCTAGAAAAGGACACGCATCATGGCAACGCAGATGCAGCAACTCACCGCCTTCGGCCAGAGCATCTGGCTCGACAACATCCGCCGCTCGATGTTCGCCTCGGGCGAACTCAAAGCACTCATCGATCAGGGACTGCGCGGGATGACCTCCAACCCCACGATCTTCGAGAAGGCGATCGGGCACGGCGACGACTACGACGACCAACTGCGTTCGCTCATCGGCAAAGTGTCCGACCCGACATCGCTTTTCGAGGCCCTCGCCATTCAGGACATCCGCAGCGCGTGCGACGCGTTCGCCGCGCTGTACGCGTCGACGAACGGTCTGGACGGCTACGTGTCGCTCGAAGTTTCGCCGACGCTCGCGCGCGACACGCAGGGCACCATCGACGCGGCCGCGCGTTTGTGGAAGGCCGTCGACCGGCCCAACGTCATGATCAAGATCCCCGGGACGCCTGAGGGCGGTCCGGCGATCCGCGCGTCGATCGCCGCGGGGATCAACGTCAACGTGACGCTGCTGTTCTCGATCGAGGCGTACGAAGCCGCAGCGCAAGCCTACATCGACGGCATCAACGACCGCATCAAAGCGGGCTTGCCGGTCGACCGGATCGCGTCGGTGGCATCGGTGTTCGTGTCGCGGATCGACAGCGCGGTCGACAAGCTGCTCGACGCGAAAATCAAGGCCGGCGATACGACGCTTAGCGGGCATATCGGAAAAACCGCGATCGCCAACAGCAAACTCCTGTATCAGCGTTTTCGGCAGCTCTTCGAAGGCCCGGCATTCGCCGACGCGCGGACGAGCAAGGGCGCCCATGTGCAGCGTCCGCTGTGGGCCTCGACCGGCACGAAGAACCCGGCGTTCAGCGACCTGCTGTACGTCGAGGGCCTCGTCGCCAAAGACACCGTCAACACCGTGCCGCCGCAGACGCTCGATGGGCTGCTCGACCACGGCAAGATCGTGGCCGACACGATCGAAGCGGATCTCGACGGCGCGAAAGCGACGCTCGCCGCGTTGCCCAAGGCCGGCATTTCGCTGCCCGACGTGACCGCGCAATTGGTGCGCGAAGGGGTCAAGTCGTTCGCCGACTCCTTCGACGAGATGCTCGACGCGATCGCCAAGAAGCAGAAGGCGCTCGCGGCTGGGGCGGTCGCAGCCGGCCGCTAACGAACTCCCACGCGGGCGGCAGAGGGAACGAAAGGATCGCGGGGCGACGCGTTGCGCCAAAAGGACAACATACTCTTCCGCGCCGCCGTGCAATGACCCAAGCGATGGGCGCCGCCAACCGACGTGCCACCAACGACCGGCCACTCTCTGCGGGAACCCCGCGACCGGGGGCCTTGAACTGTTGAGCAAGGTGATAGGCAAATATATGCGAACGTATGTGCGTGTTCGACGTGATAACCAAGCGCGGCCGGCCGATTTATTGTGCGCCACCCTGATCGCCGCGCTGCCCCGTTGGTTCGGCGCTCACCTCGTCAACCCGGAGGTCGGCGGTGTCCGATAGTTCCTCGGCCGCGACCCTGACCCGTCCGACCGCGCCGGTCAACCGCCCGCGGCCGAATCCGCTGCGCGCGGGCATCGATTCGAATCGCCTCCAAGACCCGTGTAATATCATCTTTTTCGGCGCCAGCGGCGACCTCATGAAACGGATGCTGCTGCCCGCGATGTACAACTTGCGCCTCGAAGACATGCTGCCCAGCGACTTCGGCATCGTGGGATTCTCGCGCAGCAGCTACACCGACGAGCAGTTTCGCGCCGAGATGAAGAAATCGATCGACGAGTTCTCGCGCAGCGGGCCGGCCAAAGAACCGATGTGGGGCGACTTCGAGAAGCGCATCTCCTACATCAGCGGCGATTTCGACGACGTCGCCTGCTTCCGCTCGTTGCGCGAACATCTCGAAAACAACGATAAGGTGCTGGGCACGAAGTCCAACCGGCTGTTCTATCTCTCGACCCCGCCATCGCTGTTTTCGCCGATCATCAACATGATCGAGCAGTCGGGCCTCGGACCGCGCGACAACCGCGATGGCTGGACGCGCATCATCATCGAAAAGCCGTTCGGAACCGACCTCGATTCGGCGCGCGCCCTGCAGTCCGAAGTCGAGAAAGTCTTCAACGAGCGCCAAGTCTACCGGATCGACCATTATTTGGGCAAGGAGCCGGTGCAGGATATCATGGCGCTGCGCTTCGCCAACGTCATTTTCGAGCCGCTCTGGAATCGCCGCTACGTCGATTCGATTCAGATCACCGCCGCCGAAACGGTCGGCGTCGAGCTGCGCGGCGGTTACTACGATAGCGCCGGAGCGATGCGCGACATGATTCAGAATCATGTCTTGAACCTCATGACGCTCGTGGCGATGGAACCCCCGGCGCTCTCGGACTTCGAGGCCATCCGCGACGAGAAATTCAAAGTCCTCACCGCGTTGCGGCCGATCGACCGCAACCGCGTGTTCCTCGATACGGCGCGCGGCCAGTACGACGCCGGCTCGATCGCCGGGAAGCCGGTGGCGGGCTATCGCGAGGAGCCCGATGTGGCACCCGACTCCAACACCGACACATACGCCGCGATCAAGCTCTACATCGACAACTGGCGCTGGGCCGATGTTCCGTTCTATCTGCGATCGGGCAAACGCCTCGCGCGCAAGGGCTCCGAGATCGCGGTGCGCTTCAAGTCGATCCCGCATCGGCTCTTCGGCGAGCTCGGCGACACGATCGACAACAACGTGCTCGTGATGAAGATTCAGCCCGAAGAGGGCATCTCACTGCGTTTCTCGGCTAAGGTGCCGGGCCCCAAGATGCACATCCGCTCGGTCTCCATGGACTTCAACTACGGAACCGGCTTCGGCGTCGCTTCGCCGCCGGCGTACGAGCGGCTCATCGGCGACGCGATGCGCGGCGACGCCACGCTGTTCACTCGCTGGGATGCCGTCGAGGCGGCGTGGGGAGCCGTGATGCCGGTGCTCGAACGGTGGCAGGACGTGATCGACGAAACCTTCCCCAACTATGCCGCGGGCGGACAGGGTCCGGCCTCGGCTGAACGATTGCTCGCCGCCGACGGGCGCGAATGGAGAAAGATTTGACATGCCGCAAAGTCCCGGTGACGTCGCGATGACCGCTCCGATCGTCGCGACTGATTTCGATTCGCTGCGGGCGGCCCTCGCCCGCTCGAGCATCTCGGCGACGACGATGAACTTCATCGTGTGGATCGATGACGTGGGTTTTCGCGACTGGGTGCTCGAGCGCACGGCGAAGATTCTCGACAAGCATCCGGCGCGCGCGATCGTGCTCGATGCGTGCGCCGACGGCAAGCCCGGTGCGACGCTGGTGCGCAGCGAGCCCGACGACGCCGACGCCGCGCATATTACCGTGCAGGGCGAACGCGTTGAGATCGGCGTCGCCGGCATGTCCACCGAACAGATTCGCGAGCTGACGGCCTCACTCACGATGAACGAACTGCCGACCCTCCTCTGGTGGACCGGTAAGGGCATCACCGGTCAGCCGAACTTCGACGCGCTCGTCCATTTGGCCGATTCGCTGGTGGTCGATTCGTCGGGCACGCGCAACGACAACGCGACGGTCGTCGAACTGGTGCGCTTTCTCGACAGCCGGCGCTCGGTGGGCATCCGCGATCTTGCCTGGATGCGTTTGCGGCCGTGGCAAGACATGATCGCGCGTTTCTTCGACGACCCGACCTTAAGGGAAGAACTTTATTCCGTTCGCTCGCTGCAGATCATCTCGGGTTCGGACGCTGAAGCCCTGTACCTGGGCGGCTGGTTGGCCAGCAGGCTTGGCTGGACCGCCTCGGGACACGACGAGTTCAGCGATCAAAGCGGCGTGCGCATTCCGTTTCGTTCCGAACGCGCGGGCCGCATTCGGCGCGTGCGCTCGGTCGAGCTGACGACGACGACCACGACCTACAACGCGACCGTTTCGGACGACGATGAAACGCTCGTCGTCGTGAAGGCCAGCGGCAAAAACGCGATGAACGGCCGCTTCGTGCCGCTGCAAGCCGTCGACAGCCCCTCGCTGCTCGAACGCGCGATCCTCGAAGGGTCGACCGACGAAGTCTTCGAGACGGCACTGCGGATGGTCGGCGCGCTCACCGCGTAGCAGCAGGGTTCGGGCCTTCGGCCCGATCCGCGGTGGCGTTTGCGGCTGCGCCGCAAGCCGCTCGTGGCGGAAACGGCGCGAGCGGTAAAATCGGGCGGCGACGGGGAAGCGGTACGGTATGAGCGCCCCCGCAATTACCGTTCTGGCCGATCCCGGTGAGCTCGCCGCCCAAGCTGCCGATCATTTCATCGAGTTGGCGAGCGCGGCGCTCGCCGTGCGCGCCACGGTCGCCGTCGCCTTGGCCGGTGGATCCACTCCGCGCGCGATGAACGCGCTGCTGGCGGCCGAACCGCGCCGCGGACGCCTCGACTGGAGGCGCGTGCGCTTCTTTTTCGGTGACGAGCGCTGCGTGCCGCCCGACCATGCCGACTCGAATTACCGGATGACGCGAGAAACGCTCTTCGATCCCTTGAGCATTCCCGCCGCGAACGTCGAACGCATCCGCGGTGAAGACGTGCCGCACGCCGCAGCCGCGGCGTACGGGGCCCGGCTTGAGGCGTTGCTCGGGGAGTCGCCCGTTTTCGACCTGGTGTATCTGGGCATGGGTCCCGACGGGCACACCGCGTCGCTTTTCCCGGGCACCATCGCGACGCTCGACGCGCGGGCGCTTGCCATCGCCAATTTCGTCCCCAAGTTCGACACCTATCGGATCACAGTGACGCCGCGCGTGATCAACGCGGCCCGGCACGTCACGATCACCGCGGCCGGCGCGGAGAAGGCCGCCGCGCTCGCCGCCGTGATCAACGGTCCGCGCGATCCGAACCTTTACCCGGCGCAACTGGTAGCGCCGCAAGCCGGTGAGCTGCACTGGCTCGTCGACGCGGCGGCCGCCGCGCAACTCAACTTGCCCGTCTCCTAGGCCTACTTCTGGGAAGCGCTGGAAGCCGCCGGCGATGGTGATGCCGGCGGCAAGACGCTCGTCGTCGGCGTCACGCCGTTGAGCGTCTGGCCGCCCAGCGCCGTGACGTCCACGTTGTAGAGCGAAAAAACCGTGCCGCCGACGCGATTGAGTTCGACCACCGCGTTGTTGAGGTCCGTCTGCGCCTGCAGTTCGCGGCCGCGATTGTTCGCCACGTCGAGCTGCCGCTGCAGCACGAGGAACGTGGTCGAACTGCCGACCGAGAAGCGGCGTTGCTCGGCCAGCAGCACGCGTTCGGAAGCGGCGCGCGCGCGACCGGCCGCGACGAGCCGATATTGCGTCTCCCGAAATTGCTGGATCGCATTGACGGCTTCGCCCCGAATGCGCTCGAGCAGCGCGATCTCTTGGATGCCGACCTGCTTTGCCTGCTCGCGCGAAATCTGATAGTCGGCTTTGGCGGTGCGATTGCCCAGCGGGTACGTGAACGTGACGCCGATCGTGTAGGTCGGGAAGCGATTGTCGAGCGTGTTCTTCCACGATTGGCCGAAGCCGCCGACCTGAACGGGCGGATTGGCGCCGAAGCCGACCGGCAGCAGCGGCAGCGGATCGCCGGCGAGCGTTAACAGTTTGTTGATCGCCGTCGTCTCTTCGCCCAGTAAACCGAAAATCGGATTGGCCGTCGGGTCCGTCGAAAAGCCCGCGAAGCCGTTGGAGGCGTAGCCGAGATTCAGATCGATCTGCGGCTTGAGATTGTCTTTCGCGTACGCGAGATTCGTATCGGCGACGTCCCGTTGTGCGCGCAGCGCTGCGACTTCCGGCCGGTTCTTGAGCGCTGATACAATCAGATCTTCGAGTTGAGGTTCGGCGGGAAGATTGATGACCGGCGATGTCGGGACGAGATTGGCGACCCAAACCGGATCGGCCGGGTTGGCCAAAATCAATTCCTTGAGCTGGGTCTGCAGCCGCTGCACGCTCGCGAGCGCCGAGAAAACATTGTCCTGAAAAACGTTGACTTGCGTTTGGGACTCAACGATGTCGACCGGCGCGACGGCGCCGCGGGCCGACAGCCGCGCGTTCGACTGCGCCTGCGCTTGGGCTTGGCGCAGGCCTTCTTCTTGGATGCCGACGTTGCGCCAAGCCGCGACCAGATCCCAGTACGTGTTGGAAACCGTCGTGATCGTTTGCGAAACCGTCGTGAGCGCCTGCGCCCGGTTCGTTTGTGCGCCCGCTAGCGCGAGCTCGAACGCCCGGCGCGATTCGGTCGTTCCCGTGCCTCGGCCCAATGGTTGAGTGAAATTAAACTTCAGCGCCGTTTCGTAAAACGGGTTGTAACTGTTCAGCGTCAAGTTCGAATTGACGTAATCTTGCTCGGCGCTCACGCTGAAACGCCCGCCGTTGCGCAATTGGCCGCTGAAGCCGCCGGTTGCGCCGGCGGTGTCCTGCACGACGGGGCCGCCGCCCGGCCCCGCTTGAAACGAACTCACGGCGGCCGTCGAGCTGTGCTGATATTCGGGCGCGAGCTGGAACTGCACGTCGTACGCGCCGCGCGCGGCGATGATTTGATAGTTCGCGATGCGCTGGTTCGACTGCGCCACGGCAAGATCGGTATTGCGGCCCAGCGCCATCGCGATCGCGTCATCGAGCGCGATGCCGACGAACGGCTCGGGGTTGACGCCGACGAGCGATCCGCTGGGCAGCGTCGTCGACGGCGCGCGATAGCCCGGGTCGACCGCCGGCACGGGCGGAAGCACCGGCGCTTGGGGCGGCGGCGGCATGGCGGGGCTCGCCTGAGGTTGCGACGATGCTTGCGGCGCGGGCGGTTGTTCTGCACCGGCCGGGCCGAGCGTCGTCGCGACGGCGACGGCGCAACTCAGCGCGATGCAAAGAGCGGCGGAATGCACACGAAACTCCTGTGAAACTCGCACATCGAGAAGATCGCGCGGGCGCGACCGTCGACCGGCCGCATTCGCGCTCTAACGGGTCTTAGTGCGACGTGATATCGACGCTGGTCTCGACCGACATACCCACGCGGAGCGGTTTGTCAGCGGGCGGATCGATCACGATGATGCGGATCGGTAAGCGCTGCGTCACCTTGACGAAGTTTCCGGTGGCATTCTGCGCGGGAACGAGGCTAAAGGTGTTCTGCGATGCGGGCGCGATCGTTTGGACTTTGCCCTGGAACGTGGTGCCTTTATACGCATCGACCGTGATGTCGACGGGTTGCCCGACCTTGATTTTGCCGAGTTGCGTTTCTTTGTAATTGGCGGTGATGTAGGTGCCGAAGCGCGGGACGATGTCGAGCAGCGATTGACCCGGCGAAACCGTCGCGCCGATCTCGATATTCTTCGCGCCGACGAAGCCGTCGATCGGCGATCGAATCACGGTGTAACCCAGCTGATCTCGCGCGGTGCGCACCTGAGCGTCGAGGGACTTGACTTGGGCCTGCGCGGCGGCGGCTTGGGCTTGTTGGGCACCGATCTTATAGGGCGTATCGGATTCGCTGAGCTTGCCGTAGGCGGTCGTGAGCTGGCCTTGCTGTGAGCCGATTCCGGCTTGCGCGGCGCTCGCCGTCGCGACCGCTGCGGTGTATCGCGCGAGTGCTTGAGTGACGGCTGTTTGGGCGGCCGTGACGTTCTCGAGCGACGACTGATACTGGGCTTGCGCCTGCGCCTGCGAGGCTCGATCGGCGTCGAGGTTCTGCTGGGCGAGGTCGCCGGTCCGAACCAGGGCGCTGGTGCGGCGCAGGTCGGCGTTCGCGCGGACGAGGGCTTCGCGCGCGCTGGGCACGTTCGATTGCGCGACCCGCAGCTGGGCTTGCGCTTGACCGACGGCCGCATTCGCCGCATCGACTTGCTGCTGGGCCGAGGATGCGCTCGCGGTGGCGTTGAGAATTCCCGCCCGCGCCGAAGCGATCGCACCGCTATTCTGCTGGTTCTGGGCGATCTGGGTCGCACTGGTCAGGGCGACGTTCGAATCGGCGGCGTGGGCTTGCGCTACTTGGGCTTGGCGGTTCGCCAGCGCCACGGCCAACTTGGTGCGCTCGTCGACGTCGTCGAGCCGGACCAGGATCTGTCCCTTGCTGACGGGCTGGTTCGTATCGACGAGCACGCTGTCGATCCGCTCGGAGATCTTGCTGGTAATCGCGACGGTGTCGGCATCGACTCGCGCGTCATCGGTCGACTCGTGGCTCACCGCGTAAAGCACGAACTTGATCCCATAAATGAGCCCGGCGATGACCAGCACGCCGATGACGATTAGCAGCCAAAGCGGCGGGCGTTTCCGGCGCGCCTTCGGCGGCTCGGCGGGAGTTCCGGGGGACGCGCCGCGGGTGTCGGCCGGCCCCTGGGGTTTTGGCGGGGTCTCGGTGCGCGATTCCACTATTTCGCTCCGTTCAAGAAGATATCGACCAAACCGTCGAGATCGCTGGGATCGATGACGTACGAGTTCCAAATCTTGCGCGCGATGACGTACGAGAAACACATCCCCATAAAAAAGGCGGCCAGACGACGGGCCTCGCCCCGCATGCGCCCAAGGCTGATCTGATCGGCAAAATAAGCCTCCATCCGCTGCATGATCGTGATCGGGCCGCGCCACTCCGGCTGCGAGTCGCCCGTCGCGTCTTCCGCTAGCGAGATGCACAACATCGAGCGCTGCGCGTGCATTGCGGTGACCATCGCCGCGGCGATCGCACCCAGGTCCCGGCGCAGGTCGCCGTCCAGCGACGCCAGCACGGTCTCGAACACCGCCAGCGGGCAGGCATCTTCGCGCATCGCCTGGAGCAGAGCATGCTTGTTGCCGAAATGCCGAAAGACGGTGGCCTCGTTGACTCCGGCCCGTTCGGCCACCTCACGCGTGGTCGTCCCGCGCGTCCCGTTTTGTTCGTAAATCGCCTTGGCGGCAATGAGGATTTTGGCCCGCGTTTCTTCGGTTGATGAGCCCAGTCGAGCTGAGGTTTGCACTAATACTTCTTTGTCGTAAAAACAGCGTCGGAAATCGCGACGTTGGTTTGATAGTCGGTATAGGTTCCGGAGGCGACCGCGTGGACGTGCGGGATGTGGATGTCGGCCTGTTGCGAACTGAGCATCGTGTACCCGCCAACCTGGGCGAAGTGCTGCGTCATCGTCACGACCCCCCCGTTGTAGTAGTCGTACCGGATCTGGTCGATCGTCCAGGCGCCGGGGTCGATGAGGACCGTCTCATGATCGATCATGCCGCGCACCCGCTGAACCATGTGCAGCGCCAGGTCGGTCCGATTCTCGAAGGATTGTTCCCCCGCATACGTGATGACGAACCGCCCCGCCCAGTTCGACGGATCGCCGACGTCGCTGTAGAGCTTCTCGAAGCCCTTCGCGTACGACGGCACCCGATCGAAGACGACCTCGTAGTTGGCCGGGCGTTTGAAGTAGGTCGAACCCTCGAGGTGCTGGCCGATATACGGAAAGGAAATCAGCCGGATATCGACGTGCAGGCGCGACTGGTACGACGAAAGATTCGGGTTGCGCTCCATCACGCGGGCCAGAATCGCCTCCGGAGCGGTCATTGCGGTTTCAGCGGCGCGAGCCGGCAGCGCCGGGCCGGCCAGCGAGGCCAACAAGATGAAAAAGCCCACGAACGCACAGGCCGCCCGCGCCGCGTTCTCCAGCCCGCGCCGATTGCGCCGCACGCCGCTCCGGCGCTGCGGGCCATCTTCGGGAACCAGCGGGAAGGCGAAAACCCGGTCGAGCCCGTTGAGCAGAATCGCTGCGCGCACTGCTTCGGTCTCGCCGACCAACTCGATCGCGCCGCCCCGCTCGCGCAGCTTGCGCAAAGCGGAAATCAGCGCGGAGATCGTCGGCGCGGCCAACGAGTCCGCGGCCGCGATGACGCGCAGGCGCGGGTTCTCACGGCCGCCCCGGACCAAGTCCTCGGCGGCTGCCACGATCTCACTCCGCGCGCCGTCGCCGTCATCGTCGAGGCGCAGGGTGGCAATGGGTTCTTCCAATAACATCAAGACGACAATTCCTACAGATGCGTGTAAGTGCTTGCATTAGAAGTATAGCGCAGATCGGGAGATCGATGCAAGTGCTTACACGCATTTGTGACCTGATTTGCCGTTGAAGGGTTTCACCCGAACGGCAACGTTACTGGCCGGCCAGCGGCCGACTCGGGTCCGGGGCGCGGCTTGACCGGAGCGCGCGTGCTCCTCGTTGTCCTCTTGCTGCTAGCGGGCGCCGTTGCTCGAGCCGGCCCCGATCGGCCGCCTGGGGCNNCGCCGCCGCCGCGACGCTCGAACGCCGCTTCTATCATCGACCCGGCCGCTGGAACTTGTGCGTTCCCGGCGATTGTGGAACCGCCGAGCGGGACTGGGGCGCCGACGCATTGGCATATGCGCTGTATCTGCGTTGGAAGTTGACGGGCGAACCGCAAGCTCTGCCGATCGCCGCGGCGCTCATCGACACCGCACCCGACTATCGCGCGCGATGCAAACTCGGCGCATGCACGCTGTGGAGCGACGTTCCGATGTGGGACGCCGTCGCGGGTGCGCGGACGTATGCGATGACCGGCGATCCACGCGCGCTGGAAAAAGCCCGGCGCGCGCTCGACGCCGTCGACTCGTCCGATGCGTTCGCACGGGGCGCCTGCCCCGAGATCGACTACCAACAGCCCGGCGGCGGCGACACCAAACTCAAAACGCTCGAAACCGACTCCAACTACATCAAAGCCGCGCTGCTGCTCCATGCCGCGACCAACGAACCGTTCTACCTGAGCCGGGCACGCGCGAAGTACGCCGCGGTGCGGCGCCACTTTCTGGATCCGGCCCTGCCGCTTTACAGCGTCTACCTGTTCGACGACGGCGTGAGCTGCCGCCAGTTGCGCGGCCGCTTCTTCGCCTCGGTCAACGGCAACATGATCGCTGACGGGCTCGCACTCGCCGCCCAAACCGGCGACCGGCACTATCGGCGCGAGGCGCTCGCAACGGCGCGCGCCGTCACCCGCTATTTGAGCGACGCCAGCGGCGTGTATGCCGATCTGCAAGCCGATAACGACGTCGGCGAGCCGCTGGTCGAAGCGATGTACGACGTCGCCACCGCCGAGCACCAGCGGTTCGCGCGGCGCTGGCTGCTCGACGCCGCCGCGGTGTCGCGTCCGGCTGCCAGCGGCGGCTACGGCCGGTTTTTCGACGGACCGGCACCAGCCGGTCCGATCTCGGCCTGGTCGTCCAGCGGCGGCCTGACGCTGGCCATCGCTGCCGGTGCCCTCGACCCGGACGGCAGCCCCGGACCCGATCGCTGGGCCGGCGCGCGCTTCGTGGCCGATCCGATCGCGACGACACCGGCAACGATCGCCTTCACCGGCGGGGCCATCGCGCTGATCGGAACGATCGGCGACGTCTGCTGCGAGGCCGGCCACGTGCGGGTCTATATCGACGGCAGCGAAACCTTCGATCACACCGGCATCTGGCAGAACAAATCACCCGCGTCGCGGCGCCTGCCCGGCTCGGTGTTGTTGAGCTGGCGCTGGCCGCGCGCCGGCCGGCACACAATCACGCTCGAACCCGGAATCGCCAACGCCAAAGAGGGCAACTCATTCATCCACCTCGCCGGCTACGAAGTGGTGCCTTGACGCTCGCGCTGGACGCCGCGGGCCGAAGTCAGTTGCCATTCCACGCCGTGAACGGCGGCGGCTTACGGTACGGCGGGCCGATGAGGATGTCGATGTCGAGGTGCTGGGTGAATTCGATCTTGCGCGGGTCGCCGGTATAGCGGTCGCCGTCGACGTAGACGATGACCTTGTCGCCACGGCGTGGTTTGGCGCCGGCGATGTCGCGCGGCCCCAACGGCTGGCCCCAGACGGCGAAGAATTCGCCCAGCGTGAACTCGCGGATCGCCGGCGATTCGACGTGGATGATGCCGTCGCCGGTGTGCGTGTGCAGCCAATAAAAACATTGCCCGCCCAGCGGCCGGCCGACGTCGTCGGGAATGCCGACCGGTTTACCGTGATCGAGGATCGTCAGATGCGGGTGGATGTGCAGGGCGACGCCCTCGGCGGCGTCGCAATGAATGCCGTCGACGGTCTCGCCGGTGGGAATCGCCGCCTGGGAACGAGGCGCCGTCAGCAACGCCGCAGCGCCAAAGATCAGCCCGCCAAGTCGCGCCGGACCAAGACGGCGAACCGCACGGAGCGCGCGTACCGCTCGGCGGAACGCGCGCGTCATCACTTGACCGCGCCCAGCGTCAAGCCGCGCACGAGATAGCGCGAAACGAGCACCGCGAAGACGATGACCGGCAGCACGATGAGCGAGCCCGCCGCCATGAGGTCGCCCCACGGAATCGAATAGCCGCCCAAGAACGAGAGCGCCGTGACCGGCGCCGTGCGTGTCTCATCGGACGGGGTGAGGATCATCGCATAAAGCAGTTCGTTCCACGAAAAAATCAGCGAAAGAATTGCCGCGACGGCGATGCCGGGCACGGCCAGCGGCACCATGATCCGAAAGAAAATGCCCAGTTCCCCGGCGCCGTCGATTTTCGCCGCTTCGTCCAGGGCCTTCGGTATCGCACCGAACTGATCCGCCGTCAGCCACACGACGAGCGGCACGGCGAAGGTTTGGTAGGCGAGAATGAGCATCAGCGGCGAGTTGATCAGGTGCAGGTTGCGCGCGATCAAAAAGTACGGAATCACGAGGATGACCGGAATCATCATGTAGTTGCTGATGAACCAGAACCACACGTCGCGCCGGCCGCGAAACCGGAACCGCGCGATGGCGTAGCCCGCCGGCACGCCCAGAACGATCGCCAGGGCCGTCGTCGCGATGCCGACGAACGCTGAATGCGCCAGCGCCGACGCCATGCCCAGGTCGGCCAGCACGTGCCGGTAATGTTCGAACGTCGGGTGGAATAGCCAGACCGGCGGGATCGCGAAGATCTGGTTGTCGGTCTTGAGCGACGCGGCCATCATCCAATAGACCGGCCCTAGCGCGACGACGACGAGCAGCGCACCGACGACGACGGTGAGGATCGGAGCGAGGGTTCGCGCTTTCACGCCTCGGCCTCCACGTAGAAGAATCGGATGTACAAATTCGAGAGCACGATCGTGATGACGAGCAAGATCACCGACTGCGCCGCGGCCGTCCCGATGTCGAACGCTCGAAACGCGTTGCGTTCGATGTAGATGCTGACCAGTTCCGTCGAGACGCCCGGTCCGCCGCCCGTGAGCGTATACACCATGTCGAAGAGCTTGACGATGTAGGCCGTTTGAAAGATCAACGCGGCCGTGATGCCCGGCAGCAAAAACGGCAGCTGCACGTAGCGCAGCCGCTTTAACCAGCTCTTGGTTTCGAGCCGCAGCGCTTCTTCGATCTCCGGCGGCACCGTCGCCAGACTCGCGACGAGAATGAGCGTGACGAACGGCGTCCACTGCCAAACTTGCAGCGCCAGCGTGGTAAGATACGCGAGTTGCGAATTGCCGAGCCAGTCGACCGACTGCATGTGGCCGAAGCCGATGAGATAGTTGACCAGACCGAACTGATTGTTGAATACCAGCGAGCCGATCAGCCCGACGACGACCGGCGTCATCGCCATCGGGATGACCAGCACAACGCGCACGACGCTGCGCACGCGCGGCAGGACGGTGCCGTGCAGATAGAGCGCGATGAGCATCCCCAACGCGAGTTCGAGCGGCAGCGAGATCGCCAAAAACAGCAGCGAGCGCGCGACCGCGCCGGTAAAGAGCGAATTGAGGAAGGCCGAGAAATAGTTCTGGGCGCCGTCGAACGGCGTGCCGGCGGCGAGGTTGACCAGATCGACCTTGTGCACCGACGCCCACAGGGCGTAGATCACCGGATAGATGCCGACCGCCAGCAGTACGCCGATCCCCGGGAAGAGGAAGAGCCAGGGCGTGAGCCGCTGGCGTCTTTCTCTCTTGCTCACCGGAAGACTCAGCGCCGGTTGCGCCCTTTGTTGTTCAGCGAGCACGGCTGCCTTTCGCGTTTACTTGATGTATCCGCCGGACGTTAAGATGCCCTTGATTTCGTCGTTGATTTTGTCCAAGCCGGGCTTGATCCCAAGCGACCCCTGTTGAATCTGCGAGCCGTAATTGGCGACGACCTCCGACATTTGCGGATACTGCGGAATCCGCGGCCGCCAGTCGTAGTTGGAGTGAGCCCATTGCGCGACCATCGGCGCGAGATACGGATACTTCTTCATCAAGGCGGGATCCGTGTCGGCGCCCTTGCGCGCGACGACGGCGCCCTTGTTGATCAGCTGCGGAGCGACCGCCTTGGACGCCAGCCACTGAATGAACAGGTACGTCGCGTCTTGTTTTGCCTGCGGCGACTGCGAGCTGACCATATAGGCGAAGCCGCCGAAGGCCGGGTCAGCGGCCGCGGGGCCCGCCGGCTCTTTGGCGACCGCTAGACAGTCGCGCACTTTCGACGTCGCCGGATCGTTGAGCGTGGTGTAGAACGACGACCACTCGGTGATCATCGCGACTTTGCCCTGCGCCATGAGCTGCACGACCTGCGCGTGGTCGTCGCTGACGATGCCGGGCGGCATGATCGGCGCGAGTGACGCGCGGAATTCCATTCCTTTGACCGCGCCGGGCGACGCTAACTGCGGCGCATAGGTTTTGGGGTCGTACCAGCTGCCGCCGAAATCCCACAGAAAGCGGCTGAACGAGTCCGCGGTCTGCGTTTCGCCGCGCAGCGACTGCAGCGCGTAGGCGTAGGTACCGGCGCTCTTATTCGTCAGCTTGGGACCGTACTTGTCGCGCAACTCGGCCCAGGTCGTCGGCGGGCTGCTGAAGCCCGCTTTCTTCAGCAGGCACTTGTTGTAGTACAGCAGCCCCGAATACGAGTCGAACGGGAGGCCGTACTGCACGTTGTCCCACTTGAACGCGTCGAGCCAGACCGGGAAGAAATCCTTGAGATCGAGCGCCGGATCGGCGAGTTTCGGATTGCTCGTGAAGGTCGAGAGCGGCACGACCCACTTCGAGTTCGCGAACGTACCGGTCCAGATCAGGTCGGCCAGGATGCCGTCGTACTGATTGCTGTTCGAGACGAAGTTAAGCGTCTCGGCTTTGAGCGCGCTCTCGTAGGGATAGGTGGTTGTCTTGACGGTGATGCCGGTGGTTTTTTCAAACTGCGGAATGAGCGCCTTTTCGGCCACGTAACTGGGCCGGTCGAGGATGACGACGTTGATCGTGGTGCCCTTGTACGGTGCCGCGGCGTCGGCGAGCGACCACCCGGCGGCGGCGCCGGGTGTCGGTTGAGCGGCGGCCACGCCGAATAGCATGGCCGCCGTAGCGGCGGCCGCGGCGATGCGCCGCGCTCCACGTGGATGAAAACACTTCAAAACGGTACGCTCCTGCGGGGAAAATGGTTTGAGTCGCCCGGCCAATAGCAGGCAAGGCGATTTCAACGCGGATACTGCGAGTTTAATCGCACGGCCTGTCGTTGGCAATCGTTTACATGGGCAGTCGTTCACCCATACCGCGCCGCGATGCCGCGGGCGATCTCCCGCGCCGTGCCGCGGGCCGACTCGGGCGCGATCACTTCGGCCTCCGCCCCCCAGCCCAGCGACCAGCGCACGATTTCAAGCGGATCGCTCACGCGGTAGGTGATGTCGACTCCGCCGTCGTCACGCCGGGCAAGCCGCTTCTCGCGGGCGACGTTCGCCGCCGCCGCGGCCTTGGCCACGACCGGCGAAAAGCGCACCGTCACGTCGGTGAGCGTGTCGCCGTGCCAAACTCCGCTCACCGAATGCGCGCCATAGGCTTCGAGATTGAAGTCAACGGGCCGCTCGAAGGTCTGGGGCGAGATGTCGGGATCGGCGACGTTGTCGACGGCGAACACACGCATGTCGTTCCGGTTGTGGTCGAAGCCGACCAGATAGATGCGCCCCGAAGAAACGATGAAGCCGTAGGGGTCGACGCGCCGGTTCGTACGCGCGCCGCGTTTGTCGACGTAGCCGAACGTCACCCGCCGCCGCGCCCGCTCGGCGCGCTGGAGTTTCTCGAAGATCCGCTCCACGTCGGGGGTCAGCGCGACGGCGTCGAGCCGAATCGAGAACGACGTGGCGTCGACGGTGCTGGCCGCCCGGCGATCGCTCGCGGATAGAAGCTTTGTGGTCGTTTCCTCGATGTAGGTCGCAAGCGTACCACCCAACGAGGAACCCAGCCGCTTGAGCGTGACGAGTCCCAGGAGCTCGCGCTGGGTGAGGTTGAGCCGGCGCAAACTATAGCCGTCGGCGAACCGGTACGTGCCGGTCGTGCGGTCGAAAAACCAGGGGAAGCCGGCTTCGGACAAAATCGCGAGGTAGCGCCGCAAACTTCGCGTCCCGGGTGCCTTCCCGTCGCTGATGCGATCTTTGAGCTCCTCGAACGAGTAGCGTGCTTCGTCGATCGCGTTCAGCAAGCGCACGAGTAAGACGACTTTGGGTTCGGACCGCTCGTCGTTCATCGATCCCAACCTTCGGCACGCCGCGACCGCCCCTCTGCGACGACTCTGCCGGCCCTTTGGTTCCACGACAAAGGCGGTCCGGCGGCACCGCTTGCGGTAGTACAATAGGGCGATGGAACATGTCATTGCCGCGCGCGCGCAAATGGGGACGTCGCTGGCGTTTCACATTGTGTTCGCCGCGCTGGGTGTCGGGCTGCCGCTGCTGGTCTTCGCCGCCGAAGGGTTGTGGCTGCGCACGCGCGATCGCGCGTACTACGATCTGGCCCGCGTGTGGGCGAAGGGAATGGCGATTCTGTTTGCCGTCGGTGCCGTTTCCGGAACCATTTTATCGTTCGAGCTCGGTCTGCTTTGGCCCGAATTCATGAAGCAGGCCGGCGGAATCATCGGGCTCCCGTTTTCGCTCGAAGGCTTCGCGTTCTTCATCGAAGCGATCTTCATCGGGCTCTATCTGTACGGATGGGAAAAGCTCTCGCCGCGGGCGCATTGGCTGAGCGCGCTGCCGATCGTCATCAGCGGTCCCATCTCGGCGGCGTTTATCACGATGGCGAATGCATGGATGCAGATGCCGACCGGTTTCCGCATCGTCAACGGCCACGTCACCGACGTGCAGCCGCTCGTCGCGATGTTCCCGAAACCCTGGTTGACCGAAGTCATTCACGGCACGCTCGCGGCGTACGTTTTCACGAGTTTTGCCGTCGCTTCGGTGTGCGCCGTGGCCTGGCTGGGCGGCGACCGGCGGCGTCAGGTCAGCCACGGGATCACGGTCGCGATGACGATGGCGGCGCTCGCGCTGCCGGTGCAGATGATCGTGGGCGACGTTGCCGCCCGCTTCGACGCCGAAAACGAACCCGCGAAGTTCGCCGCGATGGAAGCGGAGTATCGCACCCAGCGCGACGCACCGATCACGATCGGCGGCATTCCGACCCAAGACCACATCACGGGCGCGATCGAAATCCCTGAACTGCTAAGCATCCTGGTCGCTTTCGATCCGCACGCGCAAATCATCGGCTTCGACCGCATCAAACCCGACGATCGGCCCCCGGTCGCCGCGACCCATCTCTCGTTCGACACGATGGTCGGCAGCGCGTCGGCGCTCGTGCTCGTCGTGCTGGGCTGGCTGGTCTTCGTCGTGCGCCGCAAGCCGCTGATCCGGCCGCTGGGGCTGGCGATCGCCGTCAGTGCGCCGCTGGCGCTCCTGGCGCTCGAAGCCGGCTGGTTCGTCACCGAGTTCGGGCGCCAGCCCTGGATCGCGCGCGGCCTGCTGCGAACGAGCGACGCGGTGACGACCGCGCCCGGCATCGACCTCCAATTCTACGGCTTCTCGATCATCTACGTCGTGCTCGCCGCGATGAGCTGGTGGCTGCTGCGCCGGGTCGATCACGACAGCCTCCAAGCGCAGCGCGGCGGCCCGTCAAGCCCGATTCCCGCAGCTTCGTGACGCCGGTGGCGCTCGCGGCGATCGTCGGTCTCGCCGCGATGGTGCTGTACGCCGTCTTCGGCGGCGCCGACTTTGGCGGGGGCGTGTGGGATCTGCTGGCCTGGGGCCCGCGGCGCACGGCCCAGCGAGCGGCGATTACCGAGGCGATCGGCCCGGTGTGGGAATCCAACCACGTCTGGCTGATCTTCGCCGTCGTCATTCTCTTCACGTGTTTTCCGCCGGCGTTCGCCGATATCGCGACCGGGCTCAACGCCCCGCTGTGCTTCGCGCTCGTCGGCATCGTGATGCGCGGCGCAGCGTTCGTGTTTCGCAATTATGCGACGGATTCGCCGACGCTGGTGCGCGTCTGGACGGTTATTTTCGGCATTGCGTCGTTGATCACGCCGTTTTGGTTCGGCGACGCGATCGGGGCGCTCGCCACGGGCCGCTACGCCTGGCTGTCGGTTTTCGCGTTGTCCACCGGCGTGTTTGCCGTCGTGGTCTGCGCGCAGATCGCCGCGATCTTCCTGGTGCGCGAAGCCGACGACACCGCGCTGCGCGAGGATTTCCGCAAAGCGAGCATCTTCGCGACGCTCGCGGTGTGGGTCGTCGGCTTGGCGCCTACGGTTATCGCGTATGGCGAGGAGCCCAAGCTGTTCGCGGGGTTTCTGTCCACGGCCCCGCTGATCGCGGTCGGCTGCGCGGTTCTGCTCGGTTTGGTGGTGATGTTCGCGCTGGCGCGCCGGCACGCCGACGCGGCTCGGCTCGCCGTCGGCGCCGAAGCACTGGCGATTCTCGTCGGCTGGTTCGGCGCGCAAGCCCCGGCGCTCGTGCCAGGCCGCTACACCTACGTGCAGGCCGCGTCCAGCGACGCGATGCTCGTCGCAATCCTTATCGCCGCAGCCTGCGGCGCCGCGCTCCTCATTCCGTCGCTGCTGCTGCTTTTCGCGGTCTTCAAAGGCCCGCGTACGACGGCCGATTACGATTCGAAGGCGTCGGGCGGCTGATCTTTACGCGCAATGCGTATGTATGTCGGGTTTTTGGGGTAGCCGCGCGATCCAGACCAAGTTGTTGCTCGGTGTCGGCGCATTGTTGCTCGTCTTCGCGCTCTCGTCAGCCATCCTGCTCTCTTTTGTGGCAAACCTCGCGAGCATAGGGCGCGAACGCTGAGATATCGGCCGTTTCGGCCGAACGGTTGAGCGCGGCATCGTCCGCGCGCGGTTGCGCCTCCGCGGCCCCGATGACCGCTTGTGTGCAGCTGATGAAATTGTCGCTCCGGTCGGCTTCCTAAGCTCGCGAAGGCCGGGCGCCGAATCAGTGTATGTGCAGACGTTGAAGCCGCGGATCCCCATCGCATTCTTGCTTCCGGCGGCGCCAAAGAAAGCAATCAAATGAAGGCATCGTCGGTATCCGGCAAGATCGCGACGATCGCGCTGGTGTTCTGCCTAGGCGGCGCGGCACCGGCTGCGGATTTCCACGGCTTCGATCCTGCCAGGTTTGACGGCGAGATGTTGTCCGTCCCGCAGCTCAAAGCAATGGTCGCCGATGCCGAAAAGAGAACGCCGCCGAAGAACGGCAAGCGCTACGTTTTCGGCTTCGCGAACCTCCAGCGCGACATTGTGTTTTGTATCCTCACCGAGCGAGGAATTCAAGCCAATGCCGATGCCGCCGGAATCGACTTAGCCGTCGCCGACAACCGACTTGACGGGCCCGCCGCGCTAGCAAACGCGCAGGCCTTCGTGCAGCAGCGTGTCGACTTCGTCATCGAATTTCAAACCAGCGCCAGCTTTGGGCCGGCGATCGCGAAAGTCTTCAAAGACGCTGGAATCAAAGTCATCGCGATCGATGTTCCGATGCCCGAGAGCACGTACTTCGGCGTCGATAATCCGCGCCTTGGTTTCATGACGGGCTCGTACCTCGGGTCCGCCGCGCTCCAGGCCTTCGGCAAAGCGAAAGCCCTGGGCGGGTACTTCGTTGTGGGCGCCCTGCCGCAATCCGGCGTGATCCTCGCGCTGCGCACGCGCGGTCAGTTAGCCGGGTTCAACGCCGCGGTTCCGGGATTTCCGGCCGATCATATCGTGCAGATCGACACCAAAAACACACTGCAGGAATCCTACGGCCAGATGATCGATGCCCTGGCGCACATCCCGCGGGGCGCGCCGATCTTCGTTACCGCCGTCAACGATCAAGCGGCCCTGGGCATGTTGCGAGCCGTCAAGTCGGCTGGGCGAGCCGACGATCTCATCGTGGTGGGCAGCGGTGCGGACGAAGTGCAAGCCTTGGCAACCGAAGATCGCCTCGTCGCTTCGACGGGCTCCTTTCCGGAGCGGTTTGGCAACGACGTCATTCCGCTGGCGCTCGACGAATTGGCGCAAAACGCGACGCCGTCGGCCGCCTTCGTGCATCATGCGATGGTGACCAAAGCCAACATCTGCAAATATAGTCGAAAATTCCGGTGCGTGGGGAAAGAAGCCTTTACGTATGTCTTTCCGCAAGCGGCATACGCGAGATACTTGGCCGGCCTGCACGCCGATCCGCTCCTCGACAGCTATTCCGCGCTGCTGCCCAAAAGCTAGAGGATCGACTTCGTCGAGCCGTCGCGTTCGGGCTTCGCCCGAGCCGCCCGTCGTCGCGTGTCGGGTAAACTCGACACACTCCTGAGGGTCGACTTCGTCGGCCCGTCGCGTTTGCGGCTACGCCGCAAGGCGCCGGAAGGCGCGGGACCTTCGCGGCCGACCCGTTTAGTGTCCCGCAATCAGCTCTGGGGCAGCGCCGCCGGCGGAGGCGGGCACGCTGCGATTCCGACCCGATCGCTTGGCGGCATAGAGTGCTTGATCCGCTTCGGCGATCAGTCCCGATGCCTCGCCGTCGGCGACGACGTCTATGCTCGCGACGCCGATGCTTACCGTGACGATGCCATATTCCGAATCGCTATGGGGCAACGCCAAGGCGGCGATGGTCTTGCAGATTCGCTCCGCGACCCGAACCGCACCGTTCACGTTCGTTTCCGGCAGGACGACGGCGAATTCCTCGCCGCCGTAACGAGCCGCGAGGTCGCGCGGCCGGATATTCTGTGAGATCGTTGCGGCAATCGACTTCAAAACCTCGTCCCCGCTCTGATGCCCGCAACTATCGTTATACTTTTTGAAGTAGTCGACGTCGATCATCAAGATGGCCGTCGCGCAGCCGCTGCGTCGCGCGCCGCGCCATTCACGATCCAGCACATCGTCGAGTTGACGCCGGTTGGCGATGCCCGTGAGCCCGTCCACGAGCGCCAAGCGCGCCAACCGCTGCTCGGCTTGGCTGCGCCGATCATTCGTCACGGCCAGGAAGAACCCGAGACCCGCGACGAGCCCGACGACCGCGGCCGTCGCGACGGCATTCGCCCAGGCATTGGCCGCCCAATTCGCGAGAAAATCGCTTTGAGCCAGCCCGACCAGGGCGACGAGCGGATAGCGATCAAAGCGCTTAAACGCAAGCATGCGGGATACGCCGTCGATAGCCGACGTTTCCAGGACCGTTCCCGACATCTTCTCGGCCAGCGGACGGTGAAAGACGGGGGAGCTGAGAATGCGGCGGCGGACGGACAGATCGATCGTCGGTCGGCGCACGATGATCGTGGCGTCATCGCGGACCAAGTCCATGACACCCGCCGCCCCGATGTCCACGCCCGAGTACATTTGCTCGAAATTGAGGGCAATCTGCGCGACGACCATGCCGGCGAATCGGCCGTCGGACCGATCGAGCCGGCGCGAGACCTCCACATCCCAACGGTCTATGCTCTTGTTCGGCGCGGGAACGCTGATATAGAGCTGCGTGCCGGAGTGGGCACGGTGGTAGAGGAACGCCTCGCGGTCGCGATAGTCGAGATTCGAAGGACCAGCCGTCAAAATACCGTCGACCGCGATCCGGCCGCGAGCGTCCACAACGGCCAGATCGTGCAGGCGCGGCACGGCGCCGAGGGCGCGCGCGATGACCTGGTTCAGACGCTGGCCGGCCCGGCCGGCGATGCCGTCCGACTCCACGAGGTCCACGACCTCTTGAACGATTCCGTCGGAGGTTTCCATCGTATCGCCCGTCGCCTGGGCGATGCACTGCGCGAGGTCGAGCGACTCGCGCTGGGCCGCTTCGACGGCGAGATCCCGCGCGTGCAAGGTCGAAACCAGGCACACGATGACGAATGCTGAACAAATGCAGCCCAAGAACGCGAAACGCGGTTTGCGCAGGTACCGAAGGGCCTCGAAAAGCAGCGCCATCTTCTCTAGGATTCGGCACCGAAACCGAACGCGCTTAGGTCACATCTTCTGCGTTGGTAATCTTTGCTTAAGACGCGACGCTGCGGGAGCTTACCGAACCAATCGTGGTCCGGCTAACGCGGTGTTCTGCGCCTCACCGGCCCCGATGACCGACCGCTCGAGCAGTTTCGTGAGCGCGTAGACCCGAGCGGTGAGCGGCGTCGGGACGCCGGCGACGGCGCCCAGTTCGACGACCGCTCCGACGAGCGCATCGAGTTCGAGCGCTTTGTGCGCTTCGAGGTCCTGCAGCATCGACGTGCGGTGCCCGCCGACTCGCCGCGCGCCGTCAAGCCGTTTTTCGATCGAAACCGCAACCGTGGTGCCGAGAGCGGCGGCGACCGCGGTCGCCTCACGCATGATTTCGGCGGCGAGCGCGGCGACGGCCGGGTCGTCGCACATTTGGGCCAGCGTCGCGCGCGTGAGCGCGCTGATCGGATTGAACGCCGCGTTGCCCAAAATTTTCGTCCACAACTCGACCCGAATATCGTCCTCGACCGGCGCTTTGAGCCCGCCGGCGATGAACGCGTCAGCGATGCGCTGCGTGCGCGCGGAGCGGCCGCGGTCGGGATCGCCCAGGCAAAAGCGCGTCCCCTCGATATGCTTGATGACGCCGGGCGCGACGATCTCGGTCGAGCAGTAAATGACGCAGCCGACGACGCGCCGCGCCTCGATCGCCGCGCCGATGCGGCCGTCGGGATCGACACTCTCGACGCGGCGGCCTTCGTGCGGACCGCCCAGCCCGCTGAAGTACCACCATGGAATACCGTTCTGCATCGCGACGACGGCCGTCTGTGGCCCAAAGAGCGTATCGAGGTCGTCGATCACGGCGGCTATTTGATGCGCTTTGAGCGCGAGCAGCACGACGTCGACCGGTCCAATCGAACGGATGTCGCCGGTCGCCGCGAGCCGGACCGCGAAGTCGCCGCGCGCGCTTTGGACGCGCACGCCGTGCTCGCGCATCGCCGCGAGGTGCGCGCCGCGAGCGAGGAGCGTGACCTCGTGCCCGGCCCGCGCTAGTGAAGCACCAACAAACGCGCCGATCGCGCCGGCGCCGACGACCGCAAACTGCACCGCTTTCCGCTCCTTGCATCCCTCGGGGACACTGCAGGCTTTCGCGCGCGGCGGCGCGCGGCCTCGGCCAGCCGGCTCGGCGCGGCACGGCCGCGCGGCGCCGATGTCGAAGCCGCGTGCGATGACGCTCGACGATTTGCTCTGGGCCGCGGCGCCGACGGCTCCCGCCCTCGCCGTACCGGGCGGGCCGGACCTGGACTACCGTCACTTGCGGGACGCGGCCGGCGGCATCGCCGCCGCGCTCGAACGTCGTCGCGTGCAGCCGGGCGATCGTGTTGCGGCATCGTTCGCGAACGAACCCGCGATCGTCGCGGCCTTCTTGGGCACGGCGCGCGCGCGCGCCGTCTTCGCCCCGCTCAACAGCGCCTACACCGTCGACGAGTTCGCTTTTTACCTCGCGGACATCGCGCCCGTTCTGCTGCTGTTGGGACCCGGAACGGTTCCCGCCGCCCGCACGGCGGCCGCCCAACTCGGCATTGCCGTCGTCGACCTCGAACTGGGTCCGCTCGGCGTTCCCTCGTTCGACGGTGCCGCCGCCGCGGGCACGCCGAGCCGTGTCGTGCGCGACGCGGACATCGCGCTGTTTCTGCACACGAGCGGCACCACGAGCCGGCCCAAGGGCGTGCCCCTCAGCCACGCCAACCTGACGACGTCGGCGCGGAACATCGCGCGCTGGTACCGGCTGGGCCCCGCCGACGTGTCGCTGTGCGTGATGCCGCTCTTTCACGTGCACGGCTTGATCTTCTCGACCCTCGCGGTGCTCGGCGCCGGCGGCCGGGTCATCGTTCCCGAGCGTTTTTCCGCCGGCGCGTTTTGGCCGACGGTCGCCGAATTCGGCGTGACGGTCGTCAGTGCGGTGCCGACGATTCTGCGCACCCTGCTGCTGCGCGCGGACACCGACGGCGCGCCGCAGCCCGGCGCGCACTCCCTGCGCTTTATCCGCTCGAGTTCAAGCCCGCTGGGGGCCAGCGAGATGCGGCGGCTCGAAGCGCGGTTCGGCGTCCCGGTGATCGAGGCATACTCGATGACCGAAGCGGCGCACCAGATGTGCGCGAATCCGCTCGACGGAGAACGCCGGCCGGGCTCCGTCGGGGTCGGCGCGTTCGTCGGTGTCGCGATCCTCGACGAGGCCGGCAACGAGCTCCCGCCGGACACCGTCGGCGAAGTTGCCGTGCGCGGCGCGAACGTCACCCGCGGCTATCACAACAACGCCGCCGCCAACGCGCAGGCGTTCGTGAACGGCTGGTTTCGGACCGGCGACAGCGGCCGGCTCGACGCCGCCGGTTACCTTACGCTGGTGGGCCGGATCAAAGAACTCATCAATCGCGGCGGCGAGAAGATCTCACCGGTCGAGATCGACGATGTGCTCGGTGCGTATCCGGGCGTACGCGAAGCGGTAACCTTCGCCGTGCCGGACGACAAGTACGGTGAGGCCGTCGCCGCGGCGCTCGTGCTCGACGCCGGCGTCGACGTCGACGACGTCCTGGCCCACGCCCGGCAGCGCCTGGCGCCGTTCAAAGTACCCAGCGTCGTCCATGTCGTCGCCGAGATTCCGAAAACCGCGACCGGCAAGATTCAGCGCCGGATCGTGGCGGAGGCGTTCGCGGCGGAGCTGCCGCGATGATCCCCGCGGCGGTCACGGCGATCGGCTTCGCCGCGGCGCGAACGTGCCGACTTGACCCAAGTACGACAAAGCGAGTTGTCAGACCGCTGCTTTCCGGGCTCCGTTAGCCGATGTACCTAGCAAGATGGAAGTGCGAGGGGTCCGGGAATCTTGTGCCCGGCGCTCCCGGAGCGGGCAGCGCAACCGCTGATGGACGGCATGGCCCCATTCATGCCGCACGGCATGTGCTTTCTGTGGCGGCTCGACGTCCTTTCGCTGCACGTCGTCTCGGATACGCTCATCGCGCTCTGCTACTTCTGCATCCCAGTCGTCCTGCTCACGTTCACTCGAAACCGGCCGATGATTCGCCGGTTGAGCTGGTTCTTCTCGGCGTTTATCCTGGCGTGCGGCATCACGCACGTCATGGACGTTTGGACGATTTGGCACGCCGACTATTGGGTCTCGGGCGCCTTTAAGGCACTTGCGGCGATCGCGTCGCTGGGAACGATCGGCGCGTTGCTGCCGCTCATGCCGTTCGCACGTTTGCTCAACCGCTTCGGCGACCTCGACCGGCTCAACCACGAACTGGAATCCCAGTATCGCCTCATCGTCGAGAACTCCAATGATGGGATCTGGCTGACGGATTCAACCGGCCGGACGACCTTCGTCAACGCGCGGGTGTCAACACTCCTGGGCTATGCGGGCACCGAGATCGTGGGCCAACCGCTGGGCGCGTTTCTCGCTGTCGACGGCGGTGGGCCAACGGATGCACCGTTCGGCCCGCCAACCGCCAGTGCCCCGTTCGGCACACCGGCAACCGCGCCGACCGCGCGCGAATGGTGCTTCCGGCGCAAAGATGGTACGGGGCTGTGGGCCGAAATCAGCGAACGACGCATTCTGGACGCCGACGGCGCCGTGACCGGCACGATCACGATCGTAACCGATTCCACCGAACGCTACGCGGCGGCCGCCCTGGCCGAGAGCGCGCGCGAATACCGGCTGGTCGCCGAAGCCATGCCGCACCCCGTCTTTGTCACCGATGCGTCCGGCCGTCCGAGCTACCATAACCGGGCGTGGTTCGACTATACCGGGCAATCCGCCGAGCAATCTGAGCACACCGACGCGTGGCGCGCGCTGATCCATCCGCACGACGCCGAACGCGCGACCGCCGGGTGGATGAAAGCGCTGCGGACCGGTGATCCGCTCGAACAGCCGTTGCGCATGCGACGCGCATCGGATGGAATGTATCGCTGGTTTGTCTCGCGCGCGACGCCAGTGCGCGACGCCGCCGGGGCGATCAGCGGCTGGATCGGTTCGATGGCCGACATCCATGACTTTAAAGTCGCCAGCGAAACGCGCAGCGTGCTCGATCGGCTCGGACACATCATTTCGATACGGTCTGCCGACGGCGATTTCGATTATGTGAGCCCGGGGTGGGCGGCGTTCGTCGGCGTTAACGCGGACGAGGGGCTCGCCCATCACGGCCGCGATTTCGTCCATCCTGACGACCGGTCGATCGTCGACGAACTCGAGCGCGCGAGCAGCGCCTCGCCCACGCACGTTCAGCAGAGCCAGTTCCGTATCCGCGACGCTGACGGCGTCTACCACTGGTTTCTAGCGCGGACCGTCGCGTTGCCCGCCGCGCCCGGCGTCCCGCAGCGGCGCCTCGATGCCCTCACCGACATCGACGAACTCAAGGCGGCGCAGGCCGCCATCGGCTATAGCGAGATGCGCTACCGCGCGTTGACCGATGCGATGCCGCAGATGGTGTGGACCATCGACGATAACGATGGCGTGGAGTACGTGAACGAGCGGTGGTCGATCTATACCGGGCTGCCGATCGAGTCCGGACCTGGCTCGAAAACGATCAACATCACCCACCCCGAAGATGTCAGCACGCTCGTTGACCGGCAAGCCGCACTGCGCAACGGACATGCCAGCGAGCTCGAGCTTCGCTTGCGCCGTCACGACGGGGCGTGGCGCTGGCACATCCTACGCGCCGTGCAGCTGGCCGACCCCGAACGCCCAACCGCCAAGTGGATCGTCACCGCGACCGACATCGAAGCACGCAAATTCGCCGAGGCGGCACAGGCGAGCGCGGCCGCCGAACTCGCCCATCGCGCGCACCACGATCCGCTCACCGATCTGCCGAATCGCACGCGGCTCGTCGAGCGGCTGGCGCAAATGGTTGCCGAAGGCAAGAAGGCCGGCACGGGCGTCGCGGTGCTCTACCTCGACCTCGATCATTTCAAGACCGTCAACGACACGCTCGGACACACTGCCGGCGATGCGCTGCTGCTCCAGACCTCGGCGCGCATCAACTCGGTGCTGCGCGCCGAGGACGTCGTGAGCCGATTCGGCGGCGACGAGTTCGTCCTGGCCTGCGCATTCGCGAACGCTGCGGACGCCACGCATATCGCCGAGCGAGTTCAGGCCGCCGTCCATGCCCCGCTCGAACTGAACGGAAAACGCGTCGTCGTCTCCTCGAGCATCGGCATCGCGCTGTACCCGGATCACGCAGACGACGCCGCCGAACTGATTTTGCGGGCCGACGCGGCGATGTACGACGCCAAAGAGAGCGGCCGCAACGCCTGGATTTTGTACAACACGAACGCGCACCGGCCGACCGTTCCAGCGCCCGAATTCGAATCCGAATTGCTCGAAGCCATCGAGCGCGAAGAGTTCGTCGTCCACTATCAGCCCATCGTCGACGTCGTCTCGGGACGGCTCGTCGGCGCCGAAGCGCTCGTGCGCTGGGCGCATCCCCAGCGCGGCCTGCTCGGCCCCGGCGAGTTCATTGCGTTCGCCGAAAATCACGGCCTGATCGCACCGATCGGCGCGCTCGTGCTGCAGGCCGCGTGCCGTCAACTGGGGCGCATCGAACTGCAGGCGCACGACGACTTCAGCATCGCCGTCAACGTCTCGGCGCGTCAGTTCACCAAGCCCGGCTTCGTCGCCTCAATCGCGGCCGCGATCGAGAGCCACGGCATCGAAGCGCGGCGGCTCGAGATCGAGATCACCGAGAGCATCGTGATGAGCGATATCGCGGCGGTCAGAGCGACGCTCGACTCGCTCGAACGGCTGGGCGTGAAACTCTCGCTCGACGATTTCGGCACGGGTTATAGTTCGCTTGCGTACCTAAAGAATTTCCCGATCCACACACTGAAGATCGACCGCTCGTTCGTAACCGACGTGGCGCACAACTTCACCGACCAGGCAATCGCAAAAACGATCGTGACGCTAGCCCACAGTTTGGGGATGCGCGTTATCGCCGAAGGCGTTGAAACCCAGGAACAGTCGGACCACCTTCGTTCGTTCGGCGCCGACTGCATCCAGGGGTATCTGATTACAAAGCCCCTTCCGGCAGCGGAGTTCGAGGCCTTCCTGGCCGCACGCGGCGCGATCGCCCCGTAAGCCGAACGACTTATCCAGGTCGGCGAAGAGCATCTCGATATCGTCGCGCGTAAGCACTTTGGCGACCGCGCTATCGGCTTTGATCACGGCTTTCGAGAGTGCGTTCTTGCGTTCGGCCTTTATCAGCGAATGCTTGAAGACGACGACCGAAAAACCGGCAAGAGACTCTTTCGCCGGGACAAACGCCTTGTTTTGCCGCTCCCTCAATATTGGAATGATCAGTACCTCATGGCGAAAGCAATTATTCGGACGACAAGCTCGGTCGTGACGGGCGTAATCCTTCTGGGCCTCACGATCCCACAGCCCGCTCTAGCCGAATCCCAACCGAACTACGTGTGCCGCGGTTTTGCCGGACCGCAGGCGGACTATGACGGGACGCCGATGATAACGGCCAAAGAGGGCGTCGTCTGGCTGATCAAGCAAAACGCGAATCGGCTTATCCGCATCGACAAAACGCATCACGTCAGGGCAGTCATACCCGTGGATGGCGCGAACGGCCCATTAGAGGGGATGACGATCGCTCCAAACGGAGCGATTTGGTACAGCAAAATCTCAGGGCACCGCATCGGACGGATCCCCGCGAACGGTGGAAAAGGCGTCGAATACGAGCTTCCATACCAAGATGCGGCGCCCGCTGCACTCGCGGCAGATACCAAGGGACGAATCTGGTTCGCCGATGCCGTGAACAACAAGGTCGGTTACATAACGAACGGCGGCAAAGTAGTGAGCTTCGATGCCCCGAGCCCCGACCACTCGATTACCGCGCCCGGCAGCATCGCCATCGCTGCCGACAACGCGGTGTGGATGCTATCGATGTTGCTCAATGCCGTCCTTCGCCTGGACCCCGAAACCGGCACTTTTACCCGTTACGACATCCCGACACCTGGCGGAAACCCGACGTTACTCACCCACGGTCCCCAAGGGGCGCTATGGTTTCTGATGCCGGCGGTCAATAAAATCGGGCGCATTACAAACAGCGGGGAAATCACCGAATTCGACACCGGCAGCCAACTCACCGAATCCTTGGGAGCGGGCCCGGATGAAGCAATCTGGTTCAGCTCGATGTACGAAGTCGGGCGCCTCGATCCACGTTCTGGACGGATCCAAAAATTCGCCTGCGTCGGAGGCGGCGGCATGACCGTTGGCCCGGATGGACACCTCTGGGTGCAATCCAAAGCCGGGGACTATTTCTACGAGGTCAAGCGGCGCGACGAACCGAGCGCCGCTCACGGCATGAGCGCCGCCAACCGTTAACGTTAACCGAAAACGACCGGCGGCGAGCAGGTCACCGCGACGGTCTCCACCATCTACGAAGTGAAGAGGCGCAACGAAGGAACTTCCGCGCGGGTCGCATGCGCAACCGCCGCCCGCACAGCCGTTAAGCAGAAGGGCTGGAACAAACGAGACGGCGATGGTCTGAACGCCAACGCCACAAGCCGGCCCGGAACCCTGATCGCTTTGCTTTCACGCTGCTCGTAAGCGGCCGGCTGCGGCACGCGCGAACTGCTATTCGAGCGTTCGGCGCGGCACGCGTTTCCCAGGCCTATTCGGGGTCGGCGAAGAGCATCTCGAGATCGTCGCGAGTGAGCGCTTTGGCGACCGCGCTGTCGGCTTTGATCACGGCTTTGGAGAGCGCGTTCTTGCGCTCGGCCAGCGCCCGGATCTTTTCCTCGACCGAACCCACGGTGACCATCCGGTACGCGGTGACCGGCCGGGTTTGGCCGATGCGATGGGTCCGGTCGATGGCCTGCCGCTCGACTGCGGGATTCCACCAGGGGTCGTAGAGGATGACGTAATCCGCGGCGGTTAGCGTCAGCCCGACGCCGCCGGCCTTGAGCGAACACAAGAACACCGGCGGTCCTTCGGCCTGCATGAAACGTTCGACCTCGGCCTGGCGGTCGCGGTCTTTGGTCGCGCCGTCGAGATAGCCGTAGCCGATGTTCTTGCGGTCCATCGACGCGCGCATGATCTTGAGCATCGATGAAAAGGCGCTGAAGACCAGCACGCGATGGCCGCCCGAGAGCACCTCCTCGACGGTCTCGATGAACGCGTCGAACTTGCCGCTGGCTTCGGTCTCGTCGATATACGCCGGCACGATAAGTCCGGGGTGGGCGCAGACTTGGCGCAGCCGCGTGAGCGCCGCCAGGACGTGGACGCTAGCGCCTTCGATCGCGCCCTCTTCGTCGAGCTTGGCCAGCACGTCGCGCCGCGCGGCTTCGGCGATGCCGCGATAGAGGCGGCGCTGCAGCGGCGAAAGCTCGCACTCGATGACCGCCTCGGTGCGCTCGGGCAGTTCGCGCGCGACGTCTTCCTTGGTGCGCCGCAGCACGAAGGGTTCCAGGCGCGAGCGCAGCGCGTGGGCCGCCTTTTCGTCGCCCTCGCCGATCGGATTCTCGAAGCGTCGCCGAAACGACGCTTCGGAGCCCAGCAGCCCGGGTTCGACGAACGCGAAGATCGCCCACAGGTCGCGCAGCGAGTTCTCGACCGGCGTACCGGTGAGAGCCAGCCGGTGATCGGCGTTGAGATTGCGCACGACTTTGGCGATTTGCGAACTCGGATTCTTGGCGTTCTGCGCTTCGTCCAAAATCAGTGTGCGGAAGGTGAAGCGTTCGAGCTGGGCGGCGTCCAGGCGCGCCAGCGCATACGACGTGATGATGACGTCGTAATTTTCGATTTCCTCGAAGCGCTGCGCGCGTTCGGCGCCCGATTGCAGGCGCAGGATGCTCAGCTCGGGCGCGAAGCGCTTGATCTCGCTTTCCCAGGTGTGCGTGACCGACGTCGGCGCGATGACCAGCGATGGCGCCGCACCTTCTTCTTGCTTGCGTTTGAGCAGATACGTGACGACTTGCAGCGTTTTGCCCAAGCCCATTTCGTCGGCCAAAATACCGCCGAATTGAAACGAGCTCAGGTAGGAAAGGAAGTCCAAACCGCGGCGCTGGTAACCGCGCAACGTATCTTTGAGCGCCTCGGGCGGCTCGACTTCTTCGATGCCGTTGAAATCGCGCAGCCGGTCACGCAACCGCTCGACTTCGACCGGCAGCGTGACATTGGTGAAACTCTCGTGCAATTCGTCGCGCAGCGCGACGAGGGCGGCTAACCCGTTGCGCTTGCGGTCGGTGATGTCGGAGAGCAGATTGCCCTGACTGCGCAGTTTGGCGACGTCGAAGAGCTTGCCGCGAACCTCGGCGTAGCGGCCGCTCGAAGCCAACAGCGCGGCGAGCTCTTTGGGCGTGAGCGGTTCGCCGCCGCCGACGAACACGTCGACGTTGAGCTCGAACCAATCGTTGCGTTCGCCCTCGACCGTCGAGGGCCGCGCCGACACCGCGATGTCGATCGAATCTTCGCCGCCCGAAAGCGCACTCAAACTCTCGTCGAGCCGAACCTCGACGTCGTCCCACGCCGGCAGCACGTCGCGCACCAGCGTCGCCGCGCGTTCGGCGTCGTGGAGGGCGAAGCCGTCGCCGCCGCGCGGCACGAAGCCGGCATCGATGAAGCGTCGGGCGAACGCGCTTGCCGTCGAGGGCGCGAAGCGGATGAAGCGCCCGTCGGTCGAGGCGATGCCGCCGTGCATCGAGTACGGCGCGCGCCCGCCGGTATCGCGGTCGACGAACGCCAGGCGTGCGAAGAGCGCGCCGTCGCGCCAGGTCATGCGCGCGGCGAGTGCCGGCGCGCCGGCGTCGACGACGCCCAGCGTCGCGCGGTCATCGGCGGTCAAGAAGGCGGCGACGCGCGCGATCGAGGACGTCGAGGGCGCATGGTGGACGGTCCCGTTGGGCGGCGGAACCGCTTCGGCGGCGGCGATCGCCCGGCGCGCGTCGAACGAGCCGTCGAGCAGATAGGCGACGCGGTCGCTGATGAGCCAGCGCGGCGGCCCGTCGAGCACGAGCGCCTTGGCCGGCGAGAAGCGCGAGCCGTCGGCGCGTTCGAGCATCGGAATAAAGCCGTCGCTGTAGCGTGCCGCGCGCAGCCGCACGCCGCGCAAGTCGATCGAGAACGCCTGCAATTCGGCCGGATGCCGGTTCTCGCCCGGCCGGTCGTCGAAGCGCAGCCGCGGGTGGCGCGTCAGGCGAAACATCGCGCGCGCCAGCGCTTTTGTCGACAGGCGCGGACCAAAGGCTTCCTGCACCGCTTCGTCGCGAATGAGCTCGCGGTCGGCATCGTCCCAATCGTCGGGCGGCGTCGATTCCATCATCGAGAGAATCGATTCGGCGTCGCGAATGACGCCGCGCAAGCGTGGCGTGTCCAGATACAGCGCGCCGGTCACGGCTTTCCCGTCGGCGCAGCCCAGGACCGGCCACACGCTGCGCGCCCGCTGCCGGCCGGATTCGGCTTCGGGATCGGGCAGCCATGAATAGTCTTCATCGTTGTCGGGGATGCCGCCGGCGACCGCGGGAACCGGCGCCGAACTCGTCGTGCGCACGGTCTCGAGCGCCGCGACGACGTGCTCGCACACGCCGCTCACGCCGCACGTGCAGATGCTGCGCAAGGCCTGCGGGCCGGTGCCCGTGGCCCACTCGACACTCACGGTAACGCCGCCCTTATCTTTGACGGCGGCCTCGATCTTGGCGTCTTCGACCGCGCGCAGCATTACGCGATTCGCATCGACGAGTGCCAGCGCGGAACGGGTGAGGTCGCGAGCAAACCAATTGCCGATCTGCGCCGGAAGACGGGCGCGCCACGTAGCGAACGGGGTCACGCTACGCAGCCGAAAATTCCGGACGGATCCTCATCTCGCTCTCCTTCGCGCAGCCCGTCCGGAAAAACTTCACACCCGGCCTTGCCGCAGGTTGACGACCCGGCGGGCAGAAGGCCAGCGCGGATGGGCCTCCCCCGTGATCCGGCGGCGTTCGCAATTCGCCCGGCCGTGCGCGACGATATCCCCGCGATCGCAGCGCTGCATGTCGCGAGTTGGCGAGAAAGCTATGCCGGGCTTATCGACCAGCGGTTGATCGACGAACGAACCGTCGAGGCGCGCCGCGCGCAATGGAGCGCGATCCTCGACGGGCCGCAACGCCGAACGCTCGTCGCACACGACCGATCCGCACTCTTCGGATTCGCCAGCGCGCTCATTCTCGCAACCCCGTGCGACGGCTATGACAGCTATCTGCAACTGCTGTACCTCAGCGCGACGGCGAAAGGTCGTGGAATCGGCGGCGCGCTGCTCCGTGCGATTGCCGCCAGCCTACTTGATGAGGGCTGCCGCAGCATGGTCCTGCGGGTCCTGCGCCGCAACCCCGCCCGCGCCTTCTACGAACGCTTCGGTGCACGGCTCGCGCCTGACGGCTTAACCATCGACGCCGGGCTCTTCGACGACGTCATCTACGCGTTTCCCGACCTGCACGCCATCGCCCAACGGAGCCCGAGCCCAACCCACAGCCGATCCCCCGCTTAAATCGCCCCGACCAAAGAAAGAAAAATCACCGCGCATAACACGGCGATTGTTCTTTTAAATCCAAGCGATCGAGACGCTATCGCGGCCGGTGGCAAGAAGCCAAGCGGACTCGAATTCGTCGAGTCCCAAGCCAAGCGCGCTAAAGCGACAAGCGTCGCAGCATGGTCTTATTTTAACGCCAGCAATCGTTGGGGGGTATCGTGGTCGGTGGCGAGGAGCCTAGTCGCGAAGCGTGCTTAAGCACGCGAGCGGCGTAGCGACGAAGTCCACCGGCCGCGAGACCCCCCAACGATCAGACTTGGTGGACTTCTGGGGGCGGAGCCGCCGGCGGTTCGACGGTCGGGATCTTCGAGAAGGTCAGCTTGTCGGGATTGTCGGGGTTGACTTCGGCGAGAATGCGATCGCCCGAGCCGAAGCGGCCGCGCAACATTTCCTCGGCGAGTTCGTCCTCGACTTCGCGTTGAATCGCGCGGCGCAGCGGACGCGCACCGAACTGCGGATCCCAGCCCTTCTTGGCCAACAGCGCCTTCGCGTCTTCGGTGACTTCGAGGTGCANNGGAAGGTGTGCTTGACCTCTTCGAGCACTTTGTTCTTCATTTTCTCGTAGTTTTTCTCGCTCGAATCGCCGCTGTCTTTCGAGGGCCGGAAGCCGATGTCGACCGACGATGTCATGCCGGTCGCGCCGACGTTGGACGTCATGATGATCACGGCGTTCTTGAAGTCGACCACGCGGCCTTGCGAGTCGGTCAGCCGGCCGTCTTCGAGCACTTGCAGCAGCAAGTTGAAGACATCGGGATGCGCCTTTTCGATCTCGTCGAGCAACACGACGCAGTACGGACGCCGCCGCACGGCCTCGGTTAGCTGTCCGCCCTCTTCGTACCCGACGTATCCCGGCGGTGCGCCGACGAGCCGTGAGACCGCGTACTTCTCCATGTACNNATGAACGAGCCGATCGGGCGCTTGGGGTTCTTGAGGCCGGCGCGCGAGCGCCGAATCGCCCGGGTGACGACTTCGATCGCTTGATTCTGGCCGACGACGCGCTTGTGCAGCTGATCGATCATGCCCAGCAGCTTGGCGGTCTCGGCTTGGGCGAGTTTGGCGACGGGGATCTTAGTCCACGCGCTCACGATGTAAGCGACGTCTTCCTCGGTGACCTTGATCGTCTTGTCGGCTTGGGCTTTCTTGTCGGCCCACTCCGCTTCGAGACGCTGCTTCTCGAGCCGCAGCTTCTCTTCACGGTCGCGGATCGACGCCGCTTTTTCGAACTCTTGCGACTTGACGACCGACTCTTTCTCGGTCTTGACCTTGCGGATCTCGTTCTCGATGTCGCGGATCTCTTGCGGCGGCAGCGTTGCCTGCAGCCGCACGCGCGACGCGGCTTCGTCGATCAAATCGACCGCTTTGTCGGGCAAGAACCGGTCGCTGATGTAGCGGTCGCCGAGCTTGGCGGCGGCGACGAGCGCTTCATCGGTGATGATGACTTTATGGTGCGCTTCGTAGCGGTCGCGCAGACCCTTGAGGATCTCGACCGTTTCGTCGACCGACGGTTCGCCGACCATGACCGG
>PLAE01000129.1:1705-8483 GCA_003134035.1 Candidatus Velthaea versatilis | reverse complement strand
TTCGTGCCGACGATGGGCGCGCTTCACGCCGGACATCTCGCGCTCGTCGCGCGCGCGCGACGCGAGAACGTCTCCGTGGCGGCCTCGATCTTCGTGAACCCGATGCAGTTCGGGCCGAACGAGGATTACGAGAAGTATCCGCGCGCGTTCGAACGCGACGTGGAGATGCTGGCGGCGCACGGCGTCGATCTGTTGTACGCGCCGGCGGTCGAACGCATCTATCCGCCGAGCTTTGCGACCGCGGTCGACGTGGGTCCGCTCGCGACGGTATTCGAAGGCGAACGGCGGCCGGGCCACTTCACGGGCGTCGCCACGATCGTCTCGAAACTCTTGCACGCGATCGAACCCACGTCGCTCTATCTCGGCCAGAAGGACGTGCAGCAGACCGCCGTCCTGCGCGCGATGGTTCGCGACCTCGACATGGCCACGAACGTGGTCGTGGTGCCGACCGTTCGCGAGGACGACGGGCTCGCGCTTTCCAGCCGAAACGCGTATCTCGGCGTGGAAGAACGTTCCGCCGCGCCGAGCCTCTATCGCGCGCTCGCGGCTGTCAAGCGCGCGGTGGACGACGGCGAGACCGCACTCGAGCGCGCGCTCGCGGCGGGGCGCGGCCTGCTCCAAGAGCCCCTCGCGTGGGAGTATCTTTCGATCGTCGATCCGTTGGCGTTCGCGCCGTGCGATCCGATCGTCCGTCCCGCCGTGATCGTCGCCGTCGCGCGCGCCGGGAGCGTGCGGCTGCTCGACAACATTCCGATTCCGTCTGCGGCCGGAGTCGATCCGATCGTGACGCCCGTGCACGAACTCCCGCGCGGCATTCGCGCCCGCACGACGTAACGGCGCATGCGGATCGTCCTCGGCGTCACGGGCGGGATCGCCGCCTATAAAGCCGCGGCCTTGTGCAGCGCGCTCGTGCAACGCGGCGACGACGTGGACGTCGTGCTCACCGAAGGCGCGGAACGCTTCGTCGGCGCGCTGACGTTCGCCGCGCTCACGCGCAAGCCGGTGCTCACCTCGCTGTGGGAGGCGCCCGAAACGATCCCGCACATCGCGCTCGCGCGCGCGGCCGACGCGATCGCGATCGTGCCGGCGACGGCCAACGCGATCGCGAAGATCGCGCTCGGCCTGGCCGACGACCTGCTCTCGAACATCGCGCTGGCCGCTCGCGTTCCGCTGATCGTCGCGCCCGCGATGAACTCCGCGATGTACGAGCATCCCGCCACGCAGGCCAACCTCGCGACGTTGCGCGCGCGCGGCGTGACGATCGTCGAACCGGGCATCGGATTCCTCGCCGAACGCGAGAGCGGCGTCGGGCGGCTCGCGGACCAGGAGGCGATTCTGGCCGCGATCGACGCGAGCGCGACCCGCGCGCGGGAGCTCGCGGGCGAGCGCGTGCTCGTGACCGCGGGGCCGACGCGTGAGGCGATCGATCCGGTGCGCTTCCTCTCGAACGCTTCGACCGGCACGATGGGAATCGAGCTCGCGCGCGAGGCGCTCGCGCGCGGTGCGAACGTCGATCTGGTGCTCGGCCCCACGTCCGTGACGCCGCCGTCCGAGGCGCGCGTCGTGCGCGTGGTGTCCGCGCAAGAGATGTACGATGCGACGCTCGCGCGCGCGCCGGGCGCCGACATCGCGATCGCGACGGCGGCGGTGGCGGATTGGCGCCCGGTACAGACCTACGCGCACAAACGCAAGAAAGACGAGGGCGCGGAGGGCATGTCGCTCGAGCGCACGCCCGACATCCTCGCGACGCTCGGCGAACGGAAGAACGGCACGTTCCTCGTCGGCTTCGCCGCCGAGACGCGCGACTTCGAGACCTTCGCGCTCGAGAAGCTCGCGAGCAAACGGCTCGACGCGATCGCCGTCAACGACGTGTCGGGAAACGATAGCGGCTTCGGCACGGGTCCGAGCGAACTCGTGCTGCTCTGGCCGGGCGGCGGCCGCGAAGAGCTCGGACGCGCCGGCAAAGGCGAACTCGCGCGCCGCATGTGGGACGCGCTCTTGCGCGTGCGCGCCGAGCGAGGGACGCGAACGTAAACGTGCCGGCTCAGTAGGTGCTGCTCGCGATCGACGTCGGGAATACCGATACGAAGCTCGGTTTCTTCGACGCCCCGCATCCGGATGCGCTGCGCAAGACGTGGCGGATCGGCACGGCGCGCTCGCGCACGTCCGATGAGTTCGGCGTTCTCTTCGGCACGCTCTTCCGTTCGGCGTCGCTCGATCCGGCCGCGGTGCGCGCGATCGCGATCTCGAGTGTGGTGCCACAGAGCGATGCGGCGCTCGCGGAAGCCTCGACCGACTACTTCGGCTGCACGCCGGCGTTTTTCTCCGCCGCGACGCAACGGATGATCGACGTGACGACGGAGCGTCCGAAGGACCTCGGCAGCGATCTGCTCGTGGCGGCGGTCGCGGCCAAGGCGAAGTACGGGACGCCGCTCGTCGCGCTCGGATTCGGGACGGCGACCACCTTCGGCGCCGTGTCGCGTGAAGGCGAATATCTCGGAAACGCGATCGCGCCCGGCATTCGCATCTCGATCGACGCGCTGGTCGACCGCACGGCCAAGCTGCCCCAGGTGGCGCTCGAGGCGCCGAACGGTCCGATCGGTCGCGATACGGTGTCCTCGATGCAAGCCGGCATCGTGTTCGGTTTCGTCGGCCAGACGGAGGCGCTCGTCGCGCGCATGCGCCATGCGATCGGCGAAGACGCGCGCGTGATCGCGACCGGCGGCCTGGCCGACGTGATCGCGAAGCATACGTCGATCATCGACGCGGTCGAGCCGCACCTCGTGTTGCACGGGCTCGCCCTGTGGTACGCGACGACGAACGGAAACGCATGATCGCGCGCGCGCTCGCCGTCGTGCTCGCGGCGAGCGTGACGTTCGGTGCGGCGCGCGCCTCGGCGCCGGTCACCGCGTCGCTCGACGTTCTCGATTTCATCGAGCTGCAGATCGTCTACACGACGATCCTCGCGCGCTACGACGAGCGCGTTTCCCCGCGCACCCTTGTCGACGGGGCGCGGACGGGCGTGGTCGCGTACCTCGGCGAGAACGGCATCGAGAACGCGGACGCGCCCTTTACGCCGCCGCGCATCGATGCGGGCGCGGGTGAGGATCTCGTCGATGCGCTCGTCGTTCGCGCGCTCGCGCGCTACGGCAAGCGGCTCGACGGGCATCGCCTCGTGCAGGCGGCCGTCGCGGGCGAACTCGCGGCACTGCACGATCCATATTCGCTGCTGTTCCGGCCGCGAGCGTTCGCGAAGTTCAACGCGTTCCTCGGCAACGGCAGCTTCGGCGGTATCGGAGCCGTGGTTTCGCTCGATCGGGCGCGCGGCGAGGCGACGATCGACCGCGTTCTGCCGGGAAGCCCCGCGGCGCGCGCGGGTCTCGCGCGCGGCGATGCGATCGTCGCGGTCGTCCGCCGCTTTCCGGATTCGCCGGTCGTCGTCGACACGGCCGAGTTCAACCAACCCTACATCTACTATCTCTTCGCAGCCCGCTACGATTGCACCAAACTCCCGCTCGCGCAGATGCGCGATTCGCAAGCGGCGGGAATCACCTGGGCGTACGTCTCGGCGATCGGAAACATCCGCTTCCGGCCCGTCGCGCCGGGCGAACTCGAGCAGACGGTCGAGCTCGCGCCGATCGGCGAAGGAGACATCCGGTACGACGTACGGCAAGGCCGCGGCAACGTCTATTTTACTCGCTAGCGAGCAAATCATCAATGGTGGAAGATCAGGATGACCTGGTGGCGGCTCGGATTACGCTGCTGCTTGCCATGACTTTGATGCACGGCGTCATACGCCCGAGAGGGCGGCGTGCGCGTAGCGGGCAAAGCGAGCCGCATGCGCGCGGACGACGGCTCGGCCAAACTGGTTCTGTTGACCGTCGTTGCGCTCGGCACCACCTGGAGTTTGAGTGCCGGGGCGCTCGCGATTCCGGTCTGCGTCGGGCAACCGCTGCTGCGCTGCGGGACGAGCGCCTACAATCACGTCGATCCGTGGGCCACGGCGATCCTCGTGCTCGGCATCATCACCGGCTATGCCGTGTTCCGCGGTGTTCGCGACGCCGCGGCGCTAGTGCTCGGCTACGCGGTGCTCGTTGCGGTCGTCAACCGCGCGTTCCGGCTTCCGCAGCTCTTCGTCAGCGACGTCATCAGCTCGACACGCGAGGCACTCGGCGTGATGAGCACGGGCGCGAACCCGTATCTGCACGATTATCTGACCACCGCACCGCAGCACTCGCCGTTCCCGTATCTGCCGGGCGAACTCTTCTTCTACGGCATCCCGTACGTGCTGGTGCACTCGGTCGACGATTGGGCCAAGCTCGTCGGGATCCCCACCGTGTTCGTGCTGGCGTCGCTTGCGCCGATCGCCGGCACGGCACGCACGGCCCTCTGCGTTGCGCTCTACGGCACGTTCGAACTCGCTGCGGCGACCTCGGTCGACGGAACCAACGACATCGGCGCCGCATTCGTGCTGCTCGTCGCGGCGGTGCTGCTGGCGTGGTCCGACGCGGCCCGCACGCGTGCCTGGGGGCCGCGCGCGGCGACGATCTTCTCGATCGCAAGCGCCGTGTTTCTCGCATGGGCGATGCTCTACAAGGCGACGACCTGGCCGTTCTTCCCGTTCTTCGCGCTCTATCTGTGGCGCCGCGACCGGCGTGACGCGATGCGCTCGATCGCGATCGTGGCGGTGCTCTTCGTCGCGGCGATCGTGCCGTTTCTGTTCCCCGATCCGACCGGCTTCTTCGGCAACGTCTATCGCGGGTTCGTCTTCAACGAGTACTTCTATGGTCTCACGATCTGGACCGGTCTCACGAATGCCGGCGTGCCGATCGATGCCGGCGCGCGCTTCATCTCGGTGCTCTTTCCGATCGCCGTGATCGGCACGTTTCTCGTCCTCGTTGCGATCCCGTCGCGAACGGTCGGCGGCGTGCTCGCGCGGGGCACCGCCGTCATCACGACCGCGCTGCTCTTCGCGCACTTCGCGACCTCTTCGTATTACGCGTACGCGGGCGCGCTCTTCATCGGCGCGATCGCGCTTGCGGGGCCGCGCGGGGCGCCCGCGATCGGCACCTGATGGAGGCGAACCGGATCGCGCTGCTCGCCGCAACGCTGCCGCTGCTCCTCTTCGGGATCGGCGGCGATTACGCGCAGCCCGATCCGCTGCATTTCGGGGTGCTGATCGCCGGCGCCGCGGGCTTTGCCGGCGCGCTTGGACGGCGGCGCTGGGCCGGACCGCTCGTCATCGCGGCGCTGCTCGTGGTCGGATTCCTCGCGCGCGCGAGCGCCGTCGACTTTCCCGGCAGCGACGTGCTCCCCGCGCCTCGCGAAGCGGTCGACGTGCTCGCCGGCGGCGGGGACCCGTACGCGCACGTCTATCGATCGACCGTGCCGCCCGGCGCCGTGTTCGCCTACCCGCCCGGCGAGCTCGCGTTCTACTCGCTCCTGCATCTCACGGGCGTTCCGATCCTGCGCGCCGAGCACCTCACCGGCATGCTCGGACTCCTGGCGATCACGTTCCTCGCGCCGCTTACCGGTGAGGGCTTTGCCGCGCTTGCCATCGGCGTCTTGGCAAACGCAGGCGATCTCGTGCAGCGCACCGGTGACGGGGGCAACGATACCTCGGCGACGCTGCTCGTGCTCGTTGCGCTGGCGCTGCTCGCGTGGGCACTCGCGACGCGCGGCCGGACGGCCCGCGTGCTCTGGTTCGCCTCGGCGATCGGCTTCGGCTGGTCGATTGCGTTCAAAGAATATGCGCTGCCGCTCGTGCTCTTCGTGGCGCTCTTCCTGTGGCGTTCGCAGGGGCGTCGCGCGCGCGGCTGGATCGCGACGGCCGCCGGGACCGTCGCGCTCTTCGTCGTGCCGTTCTTCGTCTGGAATCCGGCCGGCTTCATCGCGAACGTCGGCGGCGCATATCTCGCCCATCCGAGCGCGTACGGCCGCAATCTGTGGCGCGATGCGGTCGGATCGCTGCCGCCGCTCGCGGCCCAGCTCGATCCGATCATCCCGTTCGTGACGCCGCTCGCGGTGCTCGCCGTCGCGATCGTTTTGTGGCGCTGGCCCGCGCGAACGCTCGGCGGGGCCGTTCTCCAAGGCTGCGCCGCCGTTGCGGCGCTCTTCGTCTTCGCGCGCTGGACGACCAGCGTCTACTGGGTGTTCTTGGCACCCGCCGTCGCGGCGGGCTTGGCCGTTGCGTTCGGCGCCGCGCCGCCCTTAGGCGAGCGCTAGCGGCTCCGGCCCGAGTAAGGCATGCGTCGCGCTCGGCTCGCCGAGCGTGTGCGGCTCGTGATCCACGTCGTCCTCGAACGAGAACTGTTCGATCGACGCCGCGAGGAGCGCGGCTTCGCCGTCGAGTTCGCGCGCGGAGTTCGCGATCACCTGGACTTGCGAAGCGAGTTGCACCGCCGCCGCCGAAACCTGATCGGCGAGCGAGGATTGCGATTCGGCGGCTTCCGCGACCGGCGCGATCGATGAGGCAACCGAATCGACCGTGACCTGCATCTCGCCCGCCGCCGCCGCGTTCTCCTCGACGACCGTCGAGACGCTGGCCATGTTGGTGGNNTTGGCGACATCTTCGGCGATGCGCTGCGTTTGCGCGATCGCGCCTTCCACGGTCTGCAGCGAGCTTTGCGCCTTGCGCGCAAGACCTAAGCCGTCGTCGACCGCACTCTCCGAGCTGCGCATCGCTTGGGCGGCGCGCACGGCATCTTGGCGGATCTCGCCGAGGATGGTGCCGATCTCGCGCGTCGCGCTGGTGGCGCGCTCGGCGAGCTTGCGGACT
>PLAE01000129.1:0-1695 GCA_003134035.1 Candidatus Velthaea versatilis | reverse complement strand
GACGATCTCGCCGACCGCGGTCGAGCGCTCTTCGAGCGTCGCCATGACCTTCGCGGCGGCCGCGGACTCGGCGCGCAGCTTGGCCAGCGAATCGGCCGTCTGCACGACCGCTCCGGTGCTCGTCGACATCTCTTTCCTCGCCGTTCGCGCCGCGTCGAGCAGCGTCTCGCCGATTTTGGCGAGGCTGGCGATCTGGCCGTCGAGCGATGAGACCGCATCGCGCGCGGCGCTGACCGCGATCGCTTGTTCGGTGGAACCGCGGGCGATCATCGTCGTCGTGCGCGTCACCTCTTCGGTCGAGATGCGCGCCGCGGCGAGACCGTCGTGCTGCATGCGAGCGCCGCTCGCGACGCTTTCGACGGCTTGCGTGATCTCGCTGACCGCGATCGACGATTGCTGCGTCGCAAGCGAGACGCCGGTGCTGGCACCTTTGAGCGTCTGCGTCGCGCTCGCAACGCCAAGCAACACGCCGCGTAGCCGGTCCGTCGTGCGGCCGAACTTGTCGGCAGAACGCGCGATGCCTTCGGCCAGCGAATTGTACGAGAGCGCGAGTGCGGAGACTTCGTCACCCGACGTATCGACGATCGGCATGCTCTGCACGCGGATCTGGGTCGCGCCCAGGACGCCGCGCTCGAGCCGGTCGTAGGCCCGCTCGAGCATCGCGAAATCACCTTCGACTTGCGTGATGCCGTCTTTGACGCGCCCGAGCCGGGTGACGATTTGCCGATTGATGATGACGCCGATCAAGAGCGCCAGCACGATGCTGCCGGCGCCGAGCGAGATCATCACGATCTGGGCCGTGGTCACCGCGTGCGCGAACGCGGACTGCGACTTCTTGACCTGATCTTCGATCTCCGAAAACACCTCTTGCGAGTCGCGGGTCAGCGCGTCGAGCTCGGTTTTCGGAACGATGGCGGCGGCCGCGCTCAGATCGTGTTTCTTGACGTCGGCGATTTGCTCGTCGAAGAGCGAGTTGTAATTGCTGACGGTTGCCAGCGCCGCCTCGACGCTGCCCTCGAGTCCCGGGACGACGTCTTCCTCGCCGCGCAAGTTGTCGGCGTCTTTGTCGACTTGGACGCGGATCGTCTGATAGGCGGCCGCGTACGCCGGCTCGCCCGTCGAGACATACGCGCGGGCCTCGCCCTGCTCGTTTGTGATATCGAAGACGATCGACTGCGCGAGCGCCTTGAGATCGAGGATCCGGATCACATAGGCGTTGCGCGCGGACATCGCCCGAATCTGCGCCGCGGCGGCGACGACGATGGCGATCAACAACACGAGACTCACGCCGGTGCTCAGTAAGAGCTTCCAGCGAACGGACAATTTCATGACCAGGCCTCCAGAACCGCAGGCCGGATGCCCGGCCGTTTCCTATACCTATCGGCCGGGCGCGGAGATTTTCGCGCGGCGCGAGCCCGCTGCTAGAGCGTGGTCTTGCCGAGCGCGCTGAGGATCAATTCGACCGCGAGGATCGCGGTCTGGTTTTCCCGGTCGAGGATCGGATTGATTTCGGTGATTTCGAGCGATCCGAGCGATCCCGAGGCGGAGACGGCTTCCATTAGCGTGTGCGCTTCACGGTACGAAATACCACCCCGCACCGGCGGGCCGACGCCCGGTGCCTCGCTTGGGGCGATCCCGTCCTTATCGAAGCTCACGTGCAGCGAACCCGGGCCGTCGGCCGCGATCGCCAGCGCC
>PLAE01000160.1 GCA_003134035.1 Candidatus Velthaea versatilis | reverse complement strand
ACCTTCATCGATACGCCGGGTCACGAGGCGTTCACGGCGATGCGCGCGCGGGGCGCCAAAGTCACCGACGTCGCGATTCTGGTGGTCGCGGCCGATGACGGCGTGATGCCGCAAACGCGCGAGGCGATTTCGCACATCAGGGCGGCCGGCGTGCCGATCGTCGTGGCGATCAACAAGATCGACAAAGAAGACGCCCAGCCGGACCGGGTCAAGCAGCAACTCACCGATGAAGGTTTGCAGCCCGTCGAGTGGGGCGGCAAAGTCGAAATGGTGGCGGTTTCCGCGCGCAACGGCACGGGCATCGACCAACTGCTGGAAACGGTGCTGCTCGAAGCCGACCTCAAAGAGCTCAAAGCCAACAAGAACCGCCGCGCGACCGGCGTCGTCATCGAATCGGCGCTCGATCGCGGCCGCGGTGCGGTTGCGACCGTCCTCGTGCAGAACGGCACGCTGCGGGTCGGCGACGTCGTCGTGGTCGGGGCGGCGTACGGGAAGATCCGCGCGCTCGTCGACGACAAAGGGAAGCAAGTCAAGAAAGCCGGCCCGTCGATCCCGGTCGAGATCATGGGCCTCTCCGACGTTCCGGCGGCCGGCGACTCGCTCATGGTCGTTTCCGACGAACGTGCCGCGCGTGAAGCGGCCGCCAAACGCTCGACCAAACGGCGCGACGTGCGCGTCGCGGCAACGTCGGGCCCGCGCGTTTCGCTCGAAACGTTCATGCAGATGCCGGCCGACGGCGGCGCCAAGACGCTCAATCTCGTCATCAAAGCCGATGGTCAAGGCTCGGTCGAAGCCCTGCGTTCGCGCGTCGAGGGTCTCTCGAACGGCGAAGTCGGCATCCGGGTCATCCTGGCCGGCGTCGGCGGGATCACGCCCAACGACGTCAATCTCGCCTCAGCATCGAATGCCGTGCTCATCGGCTTCAACATCCGGCCCGATGAGACGGTCAAACGCTTGGCCGAGAACGAGCAGGTCGATCTGCGTTTCTACCAAGTCATTTACGACGTCGAAAACGATCTCAAAAAGGCCATGGTCGGGCTCTTGGCACCGAAGTTCCGCGAGATCGTGCTCGGCCGCGCCGAAGTTCGCGAGATCTTCAAGGTCTCCAAGGTCGGCGCAATCGCCGGCTGCTACGTGCAGTCGGGCAAGATCACGCGCAACTCGAAGGTGCGCGTGCTGCGTGATTCGGCGGTCGTCTTCGACGGCGAGATCGAGTCGCTGCGGCGCTTCAAGGACGATGTTCGCGAAGTTGCCGAGAACTTCGAGTGCGGCATCCAGGTGGCTCGGTTCGCCGACCTCAAGCCCGGCGACGTCATCGAGGCTTGGACGTCGGAGCTGGTGGCGCCGGAGCTTCAGCCGGCGTAGTGGCTGGGTTGAGCGGGGGCGCCTTATCGTTGTGCCGGGGACGTCCGGGTTTTTCCATCCTTGGTAAAACCCTACTCACGAAAAATTCGCTCTCGGCATCCTGCCTTCGCGAATTTGTTCGATGCCCCGGCACAACGATAAGGCGCCCCCGCTCAACATCCGGCTGGGTTTTTGTAGGGGCCGAGCGGCTGCGGCGCTTTGCGGTGGGTTTGCGACGCCCGATTTTGCGCCAGTGTGCGCGCGGTGAGCCTTGGCGTAGCGACCAACGAGAACGGTTCGGTCGATTTCTGATGGGCGTCCGCAGGCGGCTTGGGCGGTGAAGCGTGTACAGCGAGCGCTCTCGGTCGCGGAAAGTACACCCTGCGTTTGGTGCGGGGTACTGGTTTGATATGAAACGGGAACGGCAAGGGCGCATCGATCACGAGATTCAGCGGGCTCTCTCGAAGATAATCTCGCTGGACGTGAAGGATCCGCGGATGGGTTTTGCGACCGTCACGCGGTGCGAAGTTACGCAAGATCTGATGTTTTGTAAGGTGTTTGTCTCGATCATCGGGGACCGGCACGTCGCGCGGCAAACGATGGATGCGCTCAAGAGCGCGTCGGGGTTTATTCGGGGGGAGCTCGGTGCCGCGGTCGCGCTGCGGCATACACCCGAATTGACGTTCGTCGAGGATCGCACGACGGAACGCGCGATCGCGCTGTCCAAGACGTTGGAGAAAGCGCAGGTCATCGATGAGTAGTACGCTCGCGGCCAAAGCCACGACGCAAGAAGTCGTCGCCGAGTTACGGGCGCGCTCGTCGTTCATGTTCGTTTCGCACGTCAAACCGGACGGCGATACGCTCGGAGCCGGGTTGGCGCTTGGATTAGCTCTCAGCGCAATGGGCAAGCGGGTCGGCTACTTCCAGCAAGATCCGGTGCCGCGCAATTTACGCTTCTTGCCGGGGGCGGAGTTTGTTTCGCGCGAGGTGCCGGCGGATCTGCCGGCCGACACGCTGTGGGTGTTTTGCGACATGAGCGACGCGACGCGGGCAGGTGAATTTTTGCCCAAGATCGATCGCGCGAACATGCTCAACATCGATCATCATCTGGGAAATTCGCGCTTCGCCAAGCTCAATTACATTCTCGAAAAAGAAGCCTCGACCGGAGCCTGCGTCATCCACCTGCTGCGCGCGCTCGACGTGCCGATCGATAAGGACGTCGCGACCAATTTGCTGACCACGATCATGACCGACACCGGCGCGTTCATGCACACGAACACCACCAGCGGCGTGCTGCGCACGTCGGCGGAGTTGATGGATGCGGGCGCCGACAAGCCGCTCATCACCGAGGAGATTTTCGCCAACAAGCGGTTCGCCGCGACCAAGCTGCTGGGCATGGCACTGGAGCGGGCACAACTCGACGACAACGGGCGGTACTGTTGGACGTACGTCGATGAAGCGATGCTCGCCGCGTGTGCCGCCGACGGTGAAGATACCGAAGAAATCGTGCAGCATCTGCGGGCCGTCGAAGGTGTTGAAGCCGCGGCGCTGTTCAAGAACTATGACGGCGCGATTCGCGTGAGCTTGCGTTCGAGCGGGCGCGTCAACGTCCAGCTCGCGGCCGCGACGCTCGGCGGCGGCGGTCATTTCATGGCCTCGGGTCTGACCTTCAACGGCGGTTTTCCGGCCGCGCTCGACGCGGTCCACCAGGCACTCAAAGCGCAAGGGCTGTAGCGGCCGCGCCGCACGCGGCCCAACGCTACCTGCAACGCGCACGCGCGAATGCTCGGCTTCGTCAACCTCTTCAAACCGGCGGGTCCAACGTCGACGCAGTTCGGCGCGCGGCTGCGCCGAATCTACGCCGGGGTAAGCGGGCCAAAGCTGGCCGTCGGACACTTCGGGACGCTCGATCCGCAAGCGGCCGGCGTCCTCCCCGTCGCGCTCGGAAAAGCAACCCGGCTGCTTGCGCTCATCGAGGACCGGCGCAAAGCCTACGTTTGCACCCTGGTACTCGGGCGCTCGACGACGACCGGTGACGCTGCGGGCGAGACGCTCGAAGCGACGTCGATCCCGGCGGACATCGCCGCCCGGATCGACGCCGCGCTGCCGCTCTTCACCGGCGCTATCGCACAGATTCCGCCGATGTATTCAGCCGTGCACCATGGCGGGAAGCGGTTATACGAACTCCCGCGCGCCGGAATCTCCGTCGAGCGCGCGAAGCGCGCCGTGACGATTTTCGGTTTGACGGTCTTGGGCCGCGACGGTGCTACGGTGCGGCTGCGCGTCGCATGCAGTGAAGGCACCTACATCCGCACCTTATGTGAGGATTTGGCGGCGGCGTGCGGCTGTGCCGGCCACATGGGTGCGCTTTTGCGCGAGGCCTCGGGACCGTTCGTTCTCTACGAAGCGCTGACGCTCGAACGCGTGGCCGCCGATCCGGCGGCCGCGCTGGTTCCGCCCGAACGCGTCATCCCGCTGCCGACCGTCGTGCTCGACGGGCGCAAAGCCACCGATTTCCGCGCCGGCCGGCTCGTGCCGCTCGTCAATCTGCCGGCCGGCAAACACGTCTTCGTGCGCGATTCGTCGCGCGCGCTCGTCGGTGTCGGCGAAACTCTCGGCGCGTTGCTCGCGCCCAGACGCGTGTTCGATTGAAAGTTCATTACGAACTCCCCGCGGCGCGCGCGGCGCATCCGCTCGTCGTCGCGATCGGCTTTTTTGATGGGTTTCATCGCGGCCATCGCTCGATCGTACGCGAACTGCTGCGCATCCGCCGGCCCGGCGAACGCGCGGCCGTGGTGACGTTCCGCGATCATCCGGCGTCGTTTCTGCGGCCCGGTCAAGCGCCGCCGCTGATCATGACGCTCGAAGAGCGGATCAACAGCTTCGCCCGCGCCGGCATCGACGAAGCGTTCGTGCTGGGCTTTGACGCGTCGCTGGCGACGCAGGCGCCCGGCGCATTTTTGGATGAAACGCTCATCGCGCGGATCGGCGCACGCGGGCTGGTGGTCGGCGAAAACTTCCGCTTCGGCGTCAAGCGGTCGGGCGACGTCGCATTCGCCCGGGCCCACCTCGAGCGCGGCGGGTTGCGGTTTATCGCGGTGCCCAACGAACTCGACGACGGCGAGCGCGTTTCGAGTACGCGCGTGCGCGGTGCGATCGCGGCCGCCGACCTGGCCCAAGCGGATCGGCTGCTGGGCGCCTCGTACACGCTGCGCGGGCCCGTGGCGCTGGGCTTCGGCCGCGGGCACGATCTGGGCTTTCCGACCGCGAACATCGTTGTTCCGGCCGAGAAGATGCTGCCGCCCGACGGGGTTTACGCCGTAACCGGACGCCACGACGCCCGCGACTATAAGGGGCTGCTCTCGATCGGCACGAACCCGACGTTCGCCGGAACGCGGCGCACCGTCGAAGCCTGGCTGCTCGACTTCACGGGTTCGCTCTACGGTGAGGAACTGGCGCTGCGCGATTTGCGTTTCGTGCGCGCCCAGCAGCGGTTCGACACGGTCGATGCGCTGCTGACGCAAATGCGGGCCGATGCCGCAACGATCCGTTTCCCATCGTTTTAATGAAAAAGCGTGCCACGGGGAGGTCGCATCATGAAAGGTCTTGCCGTCGTTCTGAGTTTGGCGGCTGCGTGCGCGGCGCCGCTGCCGGCGCTTGCGGTGCCGCGCGTCGGCAATGCCGCGCCGGCGCTCTCGCTGCCGACCGTCGGCGGAAAAACATTAACGCTCGAGTCGCTGCGCGGCAATCCCGTGTACCTCAACTTTTACGCGACCTGGTGCGTGCCGTGCAACGAAGAGGCGCCGGTGATCGGCCGGCTGAGCAATCGTTACAAAGCCCGTGGGCTCACGGTGCTCGGCGTCGATGAGTTGGAGAATCCGCAAAAAGCCAAAGAATTTCTCACCAAATATCATCTCGCCTATAATGCGGTCGTCGATGACGACGGAAAAGCCGGCAAAGATTTCGGGGCGCTGGGCTTGCCCGTGCACGTCTTCATCGACCGCGGCGGCATCGTGCGCACCTACCGGCTGGGCGAGATGAATCCGGACGAGATCGAAACCGCAATCAAAGGGATTCTGTGAAGCTACGGACCGTCTTGCTCTTCGCCCGCTTCGGGCCCAAAGCGCTCGTCGAGGTCGTGTTCGCCCAGATGCTCGCCTATACCGAACCGCGCTCGCGCTTGGCGGCTTTCGGCACCGGCAGCTACTTCAACAAGCGTTGCTCGCTGGCGTCACCGGAGAATATCCGCTTGGGCAAGAGCGTCTCGGTCGGACCGGAGAATCGCTTATGGGCATCGCCGCGCGCGCGCCTTACGATCGAAGACGACGTGCTGCTGGGTCCGAACGTCACGATCGTCACCTCGAACTACAGCGCGGCGGACCGCGGCCGTCCGCTCAAAGATCAGGAGTGGATCGAATCAGACGTGACCATCGGGCGCCGCAGTTGGCTCGGTGCGCACGTCGTCGTGCTGCCCGGCGTGACGATTGGTGAAGGCGCCATCATCGCCGCCGGAGCGGTCGTCACGGCGTCGGTTCCGCCGTACGCCATCGTCGGCGGCGTACCGGCCAAGCTGCTTAAATACCGGCCGGAATAAACGGCGGACCTCACGGCTGTGCCGGCCGCGGTTTGGCGCAGGCGTCGATCGCCGCTTTTGCGTCGAGCCGGGTCGCTTCCCAATTTTGCGCGGCAAAATCGCGTTCGGCCGCGGCGTAGTGCGCTTGCGCGGCGGCGAGCCGGCGGTCGTGCCGCGCGGCGCAGTCGTCGAGCATGCCGCGCGCTAGCGCGAGGAATGAGTCGGCGTCGACCACCGGCGCGTCGCCGCCATAGAGACCGCCGGCGGTGCCCGGCGCTTGGATCGCCGCGGGCGCGAGCACGGGCGCCGGCACCGCCACGACGACCGGCTTGACTTGCGCCGTGCTCGCCGCCGACAACGCCTGCAGCGCGGTCCGATTGGCTCCGCTGACGTCGCCGCTGCGGTACTGCTGCAGCGCCTTGACGTATTGAAACGCGGCCGTCTGCGCGGCTTGCGGATCGACGTGTTGCGCTCGCGTGATCGCGAGCAATGCGCTGAACAAATTGCTCGCCGTCGGGTTGGTAACCGGCGGCGGGTTTGGGAGCACGATCGGAACCCAAACCGGCGCGCCGATCACGGCTTGCGCGGGCCGGACTCGGGCGGAACCGGGTTGCGCGACGGCGTGCGGCCCGGCGACCGGGTGGGCTGCTGCCCCAACCGCCGGTGCGGCCGGCGTGAGCGGGACTGCCGGAGCCGCTTGTGCCCACGCGGGCAGGCCGAGCGATAGCGCGAGCCCGGCCGCGCCGGCGATCGCCGCGGCCGTCCAGGCCGCGCTCATGCGCGAACCGCGGCTCAAGCGGCGCGAACCGTGATCGACCGCCCGTCGTAATCGACGTGGGCGGTTTGACCCGCGGTAATGCTGCCGCCCAGGATCGCGCTCGAAATCGGCGTCGTCACGTAGCGCGCGATCGAGCGGGCGACGTAGCGCGCGCCGTTTCCCGCATCGGAGCTTTGCTTGGCAAGATAGCGGCGAGCATCGTCGCTCATCACCAGCGTCACCGAACGCGCGCCGAGCCGCTCGGCGAGCGCCTTGAGCTGCAGTTCGACGATGCGTTCGATCTCAGGCGGACCGAGCGGGGCGAAAACGACGATGTCGTCGATGCGGTCGATGAGTTCGGAGCGCAGACAGGTTTCGACGTCTTGGCGATCGAGGTTGCTGGTGAGAATGACCAGAGCGTGCCGAAAATCGATGCCGCGGCCTTTGGCATCCGTGACGCGCCCGTCGTCGAGGATCTGCAGCAAAATCGAAGCGACATCGGGGTGGGCTTTTTCGATCTCATCGAACAGTACGACTGAATACGGCCGCCGCCGAACCGCTTCGGTGAGCTGACCGC
>PLAE01000038.1 GCA_003134035.1 Candidatus Velthaea versatilis | reverse complement strand
TCCAGCGCGCCGCGCATCAGCATGTACAGTCGCAGACGCTCGGTCGGGGAGAGTGTTTCTGGCGGCGCGGCGAGCGCGGCCGGACCGGCGAGTTCCGGCACGATGCTTTCGCGCGGCGCGAGCGCGGCGATCGCACTTGCGCGCGCGCCAACATCGTCGAGCGCGGCCGAATCGAACGCGTTGGTCGCGGCGATCCCGACGCGGCCGTCGACGATCGCGCGCACTCGCACCGTGGTATCGGACGTATCGACATTTTGGTTGACGGCTTCGTGGGTGAAGCGCGTCAGCGCCGTGCGCGTGCTTTCAACGGTCACTTCGATCGCGTCGGCGCGCGACCGCGCGAGCACCGCCGCGGCGATCTGCGCGCGTTCGTCAGGCGTCAAAGCCGACCCCGACGGTCACGTTGCGGAAGCGGGCCGGCGCGGCGGCTTGTGTCGTGCGACCGGTCTGCATCGGTTCGCCTTTGCCGCAATTGGGCGTACCCCACGCGAACCACGATGCCGCGTCGCCGATGGCGTCGCAGCTATTCCAAAACTGCGGCGTCACGCCGGCGTACGTCGGATTCTTGAGCATCCGGCCGCGTTTGCCCTTACGGATCTCCCAGCCGATCTGACAGCCGAACTGGAAGTTGAGCCGCCGGTCGTCGATCGACCACGAGCGGTTGGCCTCCATGTAGACGCCGTGCTCGATATCGGTGAACAGCTCCTCGAATGGTGTCGTGCCGGGCAGCAGATTCAAGTTGCACATCCGGATCATCGGAACGTGCATCCAGCTTTGCGCGCGCACGCAGGCGTTCGAGGGGCGGCCGATGCTGCGCGCCGTGTCGCGCGAACTCTCGAAGCCGGCCAGCATCCCGGCCCGGATGATATCCGTCGTCACGCTCTTGGTGCCTTCGTCGTCGTAACCGGCGGTCGCGATCCCGCGCGGCAAGCTATTGTCGACGACGATCGTGACGAGCGGCGAGCCATACCGGAGCGTTCCGATCTGGGCCGGCGAGAGAAAGCTCGTACCGCTGAAATTCGCCTCCCAGCCCATCACCCGGTCGAGTTCGGCGGCGTGCCCGCAGGACTCGTGGATCTGCAGCGACACTTGCGAACCGCCCAGCACGATGTCCATCACGCCGCCCGGACACTGCGGGGCCGTCAGCAGCGCGTGTGCTTCCTCGCCCGTGCGTTGGGCGTTTTCGCGCAGTTGCGCGGCCTCGACGATTTCCCAGCCGCCGCTTTGATAGAGTCCGCGGTCGCCGGGCCACATGCGCTCTTGCGCGTCGCCCGCGCCGACGGCCAGCGCGGTCATCCCGCTGCCGCTCTGCACGATCGTTTGCGCGATCCGCGATCCGATCGAGGAGAAGAAGAACTTCTCGGTGCGCCACAGATCGATCCAGGCCCGGCCGACGGCGATCGAGGGCGCTGCGTGGAGCAGCTTTTCAGCGTCGAGCAGCAGCGCGATGCGTTCGCCCAGCGGCACGTCGAGCGGATCGCGCTCGACGGCGGTCGCGAACGTATCGACATACTTTGCGAGCGGTGCTTCGCCGATGCGATGGTGGGCGATCTCGGCGGCCGCCCGAGCGGCGGCGACCGCGCGTGCGGCGGTGTTGTCGAGCACGGCATCCGTGAAGCCGTTCGCGGCGGCGAAACCCCAGGCGCCGTCGACGAGCGCGCGGATGCCGTAGCCGGTGCTGCATTCGTCGGCCAGTCCGCTGACGTCGCCGTTGCGGACTTCGGCGCGTTCGCTGCGCGTGCGCTCGAATCGTACGTCGCAATAGGCCGCACCGCACGCCGCCGCGGTGTCGAGCACGCGAGCGGCGTGGTCGGAAAATTCCATGTCGGCGTGGATTTACGGCGTAGCGGGCGACGTTCCCGGTGCCGGCGCGGCTCGCGAGCGGCCGATCGTTTCCGCGCGTTCGAGCGCCGCGCGCACGTCGGTGTGCGGCGCGATCGTCCAGGCCGACGTGCGTGCGCGATCGAAACTGAACGCCGCGAGCTCAAAGGCGCCGAACGTTGCACAGATGACCGCACCGTCGGGGTCGACGGCGAACGCGCGCCGCACGAGCGTGTCGAGCACCACGACGTACGCCCGCAATTCGGCCGCGCGCGTGCGTGCCAGCGGCACGACCCAGCGCGCGGCGATCGACGCGTGCCAGACGAACAGCCGCACGCCCGCGAGGCGGGGTCCCGGCAGCGCGCGCGGATCGAGCATCGCTTCGTCTTGCACCAAGCCCACTTCGTGCGATACCGGGTGGGTGTGCGGATCGAGGACCAACTCGGCGTCGGCGGTCGCGGCGAGGGCGTGCAGTTCGGCATCGTGACGCACCGCCACGCCGATGCGCAATCCATCGGCGAGTTCGCGGGGATCTGCCCCGCGCTCGATCGTCGTGGGGGTCGTGTCGCGGGCGATGAACGGCGGTCCCACGGCGACGGTTCCGCGTAATGTCGTCTCGGTCTGGGCATCGGCGCGCGCGACGAACGAGCCGTCGGCGGCGACGATCGCGCTCTTGCCGCAATACGCCACGCTGCGCGCTTCGACGCCGACTTTGTTCGCGGCGACGAGCGGCACGCCGTTCTCGAACGCGCGCACGTTGATCATCAGATCCGCTTGCAGATTCTCGAGCCCGGCCGGGTCGCGTCCACTGCTGACCCAAGCGGTCGGCATGACGAGCATTTCCGCGCCGCGGTCGACCAATGTGCTGGCAATCGTGGGGATGCGTCCATCGGCGCACACGAGAATGCCGAGCTGCCCGGCGGCGGTCGCGACGGGTTCGAGCGTTTCGCCCGGACTGAACCAGCGCCGGTCGAAGTGCCACAGAAAACATTTGTCGGCCGAACCCACGGCGCCCGCGGCGCCGACGACGAGTGCCGCGTTGAAGTACCGGCCGCCGTCGTAGCGGCCCGCGCCGTAGACGATGGTCGTGCCGTGCGCGGCGGCGATTGCGATAAGATCCCGCGCGGCGGCCTCGAGCAGTTCAGGATCGACGGGTTGATTGCCGATAACGTAAGCAGGTACGGTTCCTTCGGGCAGAACGATCAACTGCGCGCCGCCTTGCGCTGCGTCGGCGACACGCGCCCGAATATCCGGCCAACGTTCGGGAAAGTCGTTGCGATCGTGCGCGCGAAGTTGCAAAAGCGCAACGGACCTCGGACGAGCACTCACGAAAGAACCACTCCAATCGACGGCGGCGTGTTCGCCGTCGTCTGTCCTTCATATTGAGGATCGCTATGAAACGATTGCTCGCGTGTATTTCGTTGGTCGCCTTGACGACAACTGCGGCGCCTGCCGCGGTCGCACCGGCGGCGAAACCGACCGCGAAGCCCGCGGTCGCACATGCGCACGTCAAAGCGGCACCGATTCGCGTCGCCCCGGCCGATGAATATTTCGGCAAACTCAAGATGAGCGTGCTGGGCATTCGCAACACGATCAAAGACGTCGGGGCGAATCTCGACATCGATCAGACCCGCTGGCAGCAGCTTGCCAGCAAAGCGGACTTCACGGAAGACGCGGTGCGTGATTGGGAAAAGAAATATCCACACGATACTTGGCTGGCGAAGACCGTCTTCAGCCTCGAGCGGATGTACGCCAAACTCGACAATGAAGAAGGCCGGTCGCGCGCGATCGCATCGATGAAGTGGCTGGTGCGCGATTTCCCGAAATCTTGGTACGGCAAGACCGGCAAGAAAGAGCTCGCGCTGGGCAAGGTCGGCAAACCCGTCGAAACGGCGTCGGCTTCGGCATCGCCGAACCCCGAGGTGGTGAATGCGACGGGCGCGGCCGGAGCCGTCACGTCGGATCAAGCCTCGAGCGGCGTCGCCGCGACGCCCGTTCCGAATCCCTTGCCCCCAATCACGCCGGGCGCGCAACCTTAAAACTTCAGCCCGAGCCCTAGATAAGCGCCGGTATGCGATGCGTCGGCGGGCGCGAGCGACTTGGTGTGGATCGAGTCGCCCAGATACCCGCCGTCGAGGAATAGGCCAAAGGGGTCGCTCACGCCCGTGAGCAGAACGGAAACGCCGACCCGATAAGTCAGAAACCGGTCTGAAAGTTTGGCGCTCGTTCCGTAGAGCGATCCAGGCGCGCAAGCAGCGGCCCCGCCGGGCGGGCACGTGTAGAGGTCTTGCGGATAGGTGTAGTCGCCGCTCACGTCCGGATAATAATACGCACTGCCGTACGGCGCGAAGGTGCGTCCGAGATCGGGCAGTTTCTCGACGCCGAGGCCAAGGCCGTTCTGTTTGGGATAGCCGTAGTTGGTCTCGCGGCGCAGATAACCGATGCCGACGTAGACGCGCGGATCGGCGACTTTGACACCGATGCGGCCCGCAGCGGTGGTCTCTTTGGCGGCGAAGGCCGGAACCTCGGTTTGTCCGTATCCGCCGACGACCGTCACGAAGCCGGGATCACCGCGCCGGCCCGTCCCGTTATCGTTGTGCGGATAGCGGATGCGCGTGTAGTCGCCGCCGATCATCAGCGGCAGCCGAAAGAACGAAAACTCCGCCGCTCCGTGAGCGGCATACGACACGCCGGCGCCGTTGTTGCCGGGTGAAAACTCGTTATACACCTTGGGGCTGAACAGGTAATCGCCGACGATGAAGCGATCGTAGCGCCGCGCGGATTTGGGCGCCGGCGTCGCGTTGGGCGCGGGCGTCGGTGCCGCCGTCGCGGGCGCCGCCGGTGCGGGTGAGGGAGCGGGCGGCGGCGGCGCCGCCACGTAGCGAACGACCACGGTCCGGCGCGCCGGCAGCCACCGCACGTAGGCGCCCATGCCTTCGCTGATCACGCGCAACGGGACCAGAACCACGCCCCCGTCGATCTCCGGCGGCACGTCGAGCGGCCGCGTTTCGCCGTTGATGACGATCACGGCCCGGCCGACCATGACTTGCACGTCGGACCCGGGTTTGAACACATCGACCGTCTTGGTCCGCGGATCGAAGCGGACCGTTGCGCCCATCTGCTCGAACATCGAGCGCAGCGGGACCAGGATCGTCGTACCGCGCACGAGCGCGGCGAGGACCCGGCGCCGTTCGCGTCGATCGGGCGACGCGTAGACGTGCCGATCGTTAAAGATGATCGGGATTTCGCCGCCCGGGGGCGCACCGAAATCGGGCGCCGGAGCCGCGACGGTCGCAAGCGGCACGAGCACCGTGATGATCGCGGTGAGCAGTCCGATGCGCAATCGATTCAAAAACCGCCCCCTGATCGCCGATCGCCGCGGTGTACTTTGAAAACGGCTCCCGGTTACTATAACCGGGAGCCGTTGTTTGTTACGCGCGGAGGGTCCTATCCGACGATTAGAACTTGAGGCCCAGGCCCGCGTACCCGCCGTTGTGCGAGGCATCGCCCGGCGAGAGCGACTTGCCGCGGATCGAGTCACCCAAGAAACCGCCGTCGAAGAACAACCCGAAGGGACTGCTCTTGCCCGTCAGCAAGATCGTCGCGCCGACTTGGTATTTGAGAAAGCGGTCGGTGAACTTGCCACTCGTGCCCGCGAGCGGGTCGGTCGCCGGGAACGAGTAGTTGGCGGTCACGCTGGGATAGTAGTAGATGCTGCCGTAAATCGAGAAGACTTGGTCGAGATCCGGCAGCTTCTCGGCGCCGAAACCGACGCCGTTCTGCTTGGGATAGCCGTAGTTCTCATCGCGGTGCAGGTAGCCGACAGCGATGTAGATGCGCGGATCGGCAACTTTGAGGCCGAAGCGCCCGTCGAGGTCGGTGTCCTTGGCGGTGAACGACGGCACGAACGTGCTGCCGAGTCCGCCGATGGTGGTGACGAAGCCCGGATCGCCCGCAACCGGCAGACCGGCATTATGCGGATAGCGGTAATACCGGTAGTCGCCGGCGAGCATCCACGGGAGGCCGAAAAGCGGGAATTCGACGGCGGCGCGCGCGGCGTACGACGTGCCGATGCCCTTGTTGCCGGGTGAGAATTCGTTGTACACCTTGGGCTGGAACAGGTAATCGCCAACGATGAAGTGCTCGTAATAGACGGTCGGCGCCGGTGACGGCGTGGGAGTCGGCGCTGGCGTCGGCGCTTCGGTCGGCACCGGGGTCGGTGACGGCGGCGGCGGCGGCGGCG
>PLAE01000007.1 GCA_003134035.1 Candidatus Velthaea versatilis | reverse complement strand
CCAGGAACGTGCCGACCGTCAGCACCACGCTGGCGGCCTGGAAGGCGATGCCGGTGACCGTCATGACACCGCGCACGCGCTCGCCCTCGATCACGAGCTGCGCGACTTCCTGCTGGAACAGCGACAGTCCCGGCTGGTTCTCCAGCTGATGCCGGATCGCCCGCTTGTACAGTGCCCTGTCAGCCTGCGCACGCGTCGCACGCACCGCCGGACCCTTGCTCGCATTGAGGGTGCGCAACTGGATCCCGGCGACGTCCGCGGCGCGTGCCATCGCGCCGCCGAGCGCGTCGATCTCGCGCACCAGCTGGCCCTTGGCGCTGCCGCCGATCGACGGATTGCAAGCCAGCGTGCAGACGCGTTCGGGGTCGCCGGTGACGCGCAGCGGGATCTCGTCGGTGATGCTGCCGGCCGCGTACGCGACGCGGATCGGCACGTCGCGCGTTACGCCGCGTGCGTCGCTCACGGTGACGACCGTGCTGCCGACCGCGACGCCGGTGACGAAGATCGCGCGTTGCGACTGATCGGCCGACACCGTTGCGATCGCCGGGTCGGCGACCGTTGCGGCGATCGTGCCGGCCGCGCTGTTCACCCGCGCCATCGCGAGCTTCCCCGGCTCGACCGAAAGTGACGCCGGATCGACGACGATCGGCGGCGGCGTCGGGCTCGGCGTGGGCGTCGGCGTGGCGGTCGGTGCGGCCGTGGCCGTCGGGGTATCGGTCGCGCTCGCCGCGGGTTCGGGGGTGCCGCTAAGGTCGGGCGCCGGGGTCGGGCTATCCGCGGTCGTGGCGGATGGAGCGGGTGGAGCCGGTGGGTTGACCTGCGCGCTCACCATCGAGGCAAGCACGAAAATCCATCCGCCTGCGAACACCGCAAACGCACGACGCACGATCGATACTCCCGAGTGACTGGGTAGCGTGCTCGCTCGAGGCCGGGGCCGGCGATGCGGGCAGCGGCGGATTAGGCGATTTTCATTTCGCGCGAGACCGCCGAGGCGAGCAGCGTCTTGTATCCCACGGCGGGGAACAGCACCGTTACGAAGTCCTTCTCGGCGCGTTCCACCGTGCCTTGCCCGAACTTGGGGTGATACACCACATCGGCGATGCGATAACCGGATGAGGTGCGCGAGCGATTGCCGACCAGACAGTTGTCGCACGCGCCGCACGTCTCGGATTCGTAGTCCTCGCCGAAATAGTTGAGGATGAAGCGCCGCCGGCAGGACGAGTTCTCAGCGTACTGCAGCATCATCGCAAGCTTCGATTGATCGTAGCTTTTCTTGGTTTCGTAGTTGGCCAAGTTGAGCAGCAGCTCACGTTTTTCGCGCGCGTTGTCGGTCAGCGTGTACTTGGCCCGCGACGACGTCTCGATGAAGCCCGACTTCTTGAGCAGGGCGAGGATGACTTTGAGCTTGGTCAGCGGGAGCTGCGAGATCTTGCGCAGATCGGTAAGCGAGACGCCGCCTTCTTGCGAGCCGAAAAACTCGAGCGTGCCGAAGACTTTCTGGACCTCTTCGACATCGGGATATTTGCCGGTCAGAAAGTAATTCTGCACCCGGGTGTCGCTCATCCGGTACAGCAGGATGCAGCGCGACAGATCGCCGTCGCGTCCCGCGCGGCCGGCCTCCTGCGTATAGGCTTCGACCGAACCCGGCAAATCGTAGTGGACGACGAAGCGGATATTGGGCTTATCGATCCCCAGGCCGAACGCATTGGTGGCGACGACGGCGCGGATATTCTCGTGCATGAACAATTCGTGCACCGACACCCGGTCTTGCTTTTGCAGCTTCGAATGGTACACGGCCGCGGGCAGATTTAAGTACTCGTGGAGGTAGCCCTGAACTTCGAGCGCGTTTTTGATCGTCGCCGTATAAATGATCCCGGTGCCCTCGAGTCCGGTCTCGAAGAGCTCGCGCAGGAGTTTGAGCTTCGCCTGCTCGGAATCGGCGCGCTTGACTTCGTACCGCAGGTTGGGACGATCGAAGCCCTTGACGATCGGCTTGACCGTCGGAATGCCCAGTTGCAGCAGGATATCTTCGCGCACGGCCGGCGTGGCGGTCGCCGTGAGGGCGAGCACCGTCGGCTTTCCGAGCTGCATGATGACGCGGCCGAGGTTGAGATACGCCGGCCGGAAATCGTGGCCCCAGGCACTGATGCAGTGCGCTTCATCGACGACGAAGAGCGGAATCTCCAGCGCTTGCAGCGTCGCGACAAACGCATCATCCTCGAGTTTTTCGGGCGTGACGAAGACGATCTTCATCGCCCCGGTCGCGATTTTGGCGATCGCCGCAGTTTCCTGATCTTCGGACAGCGTTGAGTTGAGCGCCACGACGTTCGTCACGCCGCGCTCGCGCAGCATGTCGATTTGATCTTTCATGAGCGCGATGAGCGGGCTCACCACGATCGTGGTGCCGCTCAAGACGAGCGCCGGCAATTGGTAACACAGCGATTTACCGGCCCCCGTCGCCAGGATCGCGAGCGTGTCGTGTCCGCCCATGACGCGCGCGATCACCTCTTCTTGTCCCGGATGGAACCCCGCGAAACCGAATCTCTCGTGCAGCGCCGTGCGCACGTCCAAAGCTGCTACCGCCACGATTGCTCCTACGGGACTCGTCTCGGAAAGGGTGCTGCTCGCCCGCGTCGTCCGGCAGGCCGAAGAACGAAGATACGCCCCTCGAAAAAGGACGTGTGCCGATGACCTTCGGCGTACGGAGGGTTTACCCGGCCGGTTCGGCGCGTAAACGTCGGGCCTGACCGGGAGGCGCGGGGCGCTTCCCGAACTCCCGCATCGGCATGTCGTTATATCGCACGTGGCGCCCCAAAAGTTTCGCCGATCTCGTTGGTCAAGACGCCGTCGTCCGCACCTTGACCACCGCGATCGATACCGGGCGGCTCGCGCACGCCTATCTTTTTTCCGGTCCGCGCGGGTCGGGCAAAACGTCGGCCGCCAAGATCCTCGCGCGCTGCATCGAGTGCGTGCACGGGCCGACGGCGACGCCCGACAACACGTGCGAAAACTGCCGTGCGATCCTCGCCGGAAGCGCGCTGGACGTGCTCGAGATCGACGCGGCGTCCAACCGCGGCATCGATGAGATTCGCGCCTTGCGCGACGCGGTCAAATTCGCTCCGGCGACGATGCGGATGAAAGTCTACATCATCGACGAGGCCCACATGCTGACCAAAGAAGGGGCCAACGCGTTTCTCAAGACGCTCGAGGAACCGCCGCCGTACGCCGTTTTCATCCTGGCGACGACGGCGCCCGAGTCGCTCCCGCCGACGATCCTGTCCCGCTGTCAGCGCTATGCGTTCCGGCGCATTCCGGTCGAAACGATGATCGCCCGGATGCGGACGATCGCGGCGGCCGAGGGGATCGCGATCGACGATGCGGCGTTGGGCGCGATCGCCTACCGGGCCGACGGCGGTCTGCGCGACGCGCTCACCATGCTCGAACAAGTCGCGGCGTTTGCCGGCGGTCCCGTCGCGGTCGAAACGGTCGATGCGGCCTTTGGCCAAACCGGCCGCGAGTTCGCGCGCCGGCTGCTCGCCGCGGCGCTCGACGGTGACGCCACGGCGGCGCTGCTGGCAATCGACGACGCCAGCGACGCCGGCACCGACATGGCCGGGCTCATCCGCGGGACGATCGCCGAGTTTCGGCATCTGCTCGTTGCGCGCGTCAACCCCGAGTTGCTGGCGCGCGAGCTGTCGGGCGACGACGCTGCGGCCGCGCTCGAGCGCGCCCGGGCCACCCCGCAAGGGCGGCTCATCCGCGCACTGCGTCTGCTTGTCGACGCCCTGGCCGCGGCGCGTGGCTCGGGCAACGCGCGGCTCGAAATCGAAACGGCCGTCCTGCGGTTCATTTTGCAGCACGAGGATCCGTCGCTCGAGGCGCTTGCGGCGCGCGTCGCGACGCTCGAAAACGGCGCCGGCGGCGCACTCGTCCAGCGCGGCGGCGGCAGCGCGACCAAGCCGCCCGACCGCGGCCGGCCGGTGACGCCGCCGCCGGGGGCCCAGCGAGCCGCGGGCGGCGCCGTTTCAGCGCTCCCCTCCGATGAGACGTTGGCCGAGTATCCGGCTCAAGCGCTCGCCGAACGTGCTCGTGGCGCGGTTCCGAATCCGCGGCCGGCGGCGGCGAATGTCCCGCCGGTCGGCGATCTCTCGCTGCACAAGATTCGCGCGCTGTGGCCCAACGTTCGAAGCCGAGCGGAAAGCGCGAAGCCGAGTCTCAACGGCGCGCTGTCGCAAACGAACGTGGCGGCGCTCACGGCCGACGCGCTGATGCTGCACGCGCCGAACCGAACCAGCGCCGACATCCTCAGATCGAATTTGCCCGCGCTGCGCGCCGCGCTCGCCGGTGTTCTCGGCCGGCCGCTTGAAATTCGAATCAACGTCGAAAACGGCCGATCCGGCGCGGCCCCGAGTCCGGCACCGCCCGACGATGAACCCGGCGATCTCGTCCGCTATGCGATCGAACGGCTGCCCTAATCCGTTCCCCGCGCGCGGCGGCGCGCACGTCATTCCAAGAAAGAACGCACTCCTGATATGAATCAAGCCCAAATGATGGCGCAGGTGCGCAAGATGCAGCAAGAGATGACGCGCGTCCAGGAAGAGCTCGCCAATACGATCGTCGAGGGAAGCGCGGGCGGCGGCGCGGTCACGGTCGCGGTCAACGGCGACTTCAAAGTCACCAAAGTGTCGCTCAAACCCGAAGCCGTCGATCCCGAGGACATCGAGACGCTCGAAGATCTCGTCGTCGTCGCGTTCAACGACGCGCTGGGCAAAGTGCAGGCGCTCAGTTCGAGCAAGATGGGCGCCCTGACGGGTGGGATGCGTATTCCGGGCCTCATGTGACGGACCGTCCGCGCCGCTCGTAAGGGAACGCGAATCAACGCAATCGCGGGGCCCGTCGCGGCCCTCATCAACGAATTCTCGAAACTCCCCACGATCGGTCCCAAGACGGCCGCGCGTCTGGTGTTTCATCTCCTGAACCGGCCGCGCGCGGACGCGCAGGCGCTGGCCGACGCGATCGTCGCGCTCAAGGACCGGGTGCAATTGTGTTCGCGCTGCTTCGCGATCACCGAGGACGATCCGTGCGATATCTGCTGCGACCCGCAGCGCGACGCGGCGCTGTTGTGCGTCGTCGCCGAACCCAAAGACATCTACGCGCTCGAACGCACCGCGGCCTATAACGGCCGCTACCACGTGCTGGGCGGCGTGATCGCGCCGATGGACGGGATCGGGCCGGCGCAACTGCGGGTCAGGGAACTCATCGAGCGCATCGCGCTCGACGACCCGCGCGAAGTGGTCGTCGCGACCAATCCCAATGCCGAAGGCGAAGCGACGGCGCTCTACCTGTCGCGCCTGATCGCCCCCAGCGGCGTCCGCGTCACGCGCCTGGCGTACGGTTTGCCGATCGGCGGCGATCTGGATTATGCCGACGAAGGAACGCTCGCGAAGGCGCTTGAGGGCCGGCGCGTTCTGGCCTGACCGGCGATGCCGGCTGCGGGGTTCGAAGCCCGGCTCAGGGATTTCGCGCTCGCGCATCCGAACGCGCTACGGGCGTGACCCAACTCGACCAACGTGATCTTCGCCCGCTCGGCATCGGCGAGCTGCTCGACCGCGCCGTGACGTTGTTGGTGCGGCGCTTCGCGGTGCTCGCGCTGATCCTCGCGCTCGTCGCCATTCCGCTCGCGATCATCCAGTACGCGTCGTCGCCGGCGACGGCCGGGCTCGCCGCGCAAATTCAAGCGCTCTTGACCTTGCCGCCGGGTCATCCGGAGGAACAGCGCGCGATCCTGCGTCAGCTCTCGGCCGGCAATCGGCTGGGGCCGCTGGGGTTCGGGCTCGTCGTGCTCAGCGCGGTCCTGAGCACGCTCTCGACGACGGCCTGCATGATCGGCGTCGCGCAGGCCTACGCCGGACGGTTGCCGTCGGTCCGCGCGGCGTATCGTGCAGCGCTGGGCCGCTGGCTGCCGCAGCTCGTCGCCGTCGTGGCGTTCGTGGCGTTCGGCTTCATTCTCGCGGTGGTCCTCACGCTTGCCGCCGTTTTCGTCGCGGTCGCGGTTGTGGCGTTGAGCAAAGTCTCTCACCCCGCCGCGCTGCTGCTCGGCATCCCGTCGGCCGCGCTGTTCGCCGTCGTGTTTCTGGGCGTAACGGTGCTGCTGTACTTTGCCGCGCAGATGTCGCTCGTCGCGATCGCGCTCGAAGATCCCAATCCGATTCGCGGTATCGCGCAGGGCTTGCGCCGGACGCTGAGCCCGCCGATTTTTTGGCGCTCGGCGCTCGTCGCCGGCGCGGTTTTCGCCGTCTCGCTGATCGGCTCGCTGATCCTGTTGGCCGTGGCCGGTGGAATGAGCGCGCTCACGCGCATCGACGCGCTCTATCCGGTGATCGCGGTCATCGGCGGCGTCGCGCTCAACGCGCTGCTGACGACGTTCATGGTCGTCTACACCTTCGACGTGCGGGTCCGGCGCGAAGGCTACGATCTGGCCGTCGCCGCCCAGGGTCCGCCGCCGTGACCGGCGCGCCGTGAACCCGGCGTGGCCGCACGGCGACCCGCGCGCTGTCGTGCGTGCGATTCTGGCCGACGGGCGGTTCCGTTCGGCCGCACCGGTCCGCCCGTCGCGGCCGTCCTGGCTCGACGTCCTCTGGTCGCGGTTCACGACGTTCGCGCGCGCTCTGCTGCACGGCTTGGACCATGTCCTGGGCGCGCACAATCCGCTCGAAACGGCGATTGGGTTCGCCGTCGCCGCCGCCGCCGCCGGGCTGCTGGCGTTCGGCACGTATCGCCTGGTGCGGCGTTCCGCGCGCGGCGCCCGCCGGACCACGGCGACCGAAGCGGCCGCACTGGGGGTCGAAAATGAACCGCGCTCGGAGACCCTGCGCTGCGCGGCGCTCGCCGCGGCGCGCGAGGGGCGTTATCGCGAAGCCGCAGCGCTCCTCTTTCGCTCGGCGACGCGGGCGCTGGACGAACGCGGCCGGGTCGCCTTCGACCCGGCCCGCACGCCGGGCGAATACCGCCGGCTCGTGCGCGATGCCGCGTTCGACGAGCTTGCGGCCGCGGCGGTCGTCGCGCTGTTCGCGCCGGCCGAACCGCGCGGCGATCTCTTTGAACGCATGAGCGGCGCGTACGAGCGGTTCTTCGACGCGCCAGCGCGATGAAACGGCCCGCCCCGCAAACGCTCGCCGCGGCCGGGGTGCTGGCGTTGCTGGCGCTCGTTGCGATCCTCACCGCTCGCGGTGAAGCGCCCGGTTACGAACCCTTCGCGAGTACCGATTACCGCGCGGGCGGATTCCGCGCTTGGGTGACGCTGCTGCAGCACGAAGGTGTCGCGACGAGCCGGTTCGTTCAGCGGCCAGCCGAACTGGATGCCGCGATCGATACGCTCGTGTCGGCGCCGTCCCCGCGCGCGGCCCCCGGGACGCGCCGTCCGGCCGACGTGGCCGCGCTCGCCACTTGGGTGCGCGCCGGCGGCCGGCTCGTCTACATCGGCCGGGAGTCCGGACTGAGCGCTGCGGAGACGACGCTGCTGCACTTGCCCTTCTGGCTGCCCGACGTCGGGCCGCGCGGTCCACTTGCGGGACCGGATGCGGCGGCCGTGCCGACGCTGGCCGGACTGGGCACGAATCGCATGCTGTTCGTCGAGCGGCGCGGCAGCGCGCTGTTGTCCGACGGGAACGGCGATATCGTGGTGCGCTATCCGCTGGGCCGCGGCGAGGTCGTCGCCGTCAGCGATCCCGTGCCGCTGACCAACGAACGGATCGGGCTGGCCGCGAACGCGCGGCTGGCGTATCTGCTGGGTGTACCGCGCCGCGCGGGCGGCGTCGTCGCCTTCGATGACGCGCTGCACGGCGCGCTCGTCGACCGGCCGTGGTATCGCGCGCTATCGACGCCGCTGCGCGTCGCGCTGAGCATCGCGGGCATCGCACTGGTGCTCGCGCTCGCGGGCAGCGCGTTGGGTGGCGCGGCGCCGATGCGGTTGCGCCCGCAACGCGAGCCGACCTCGGCCGAATTCGTCGCCGCGCTGGCCGCACTGTACGAGCGGACGCGCGCGCGCGCCGCCGCTCAAGCGATCCTCGTGCGTGACGCGCTCGGCGCGGCGTCGGCAGCGG
>PLAE01000022.1 GCA_003134035.1 Candidatus Velthaea versatilis | reverse complement strand
TCGCGATGAAGGTGCTCGACAAATCGCGGCCCGGCATCGCCGCGCAAGCACTCGGGATCGCGACGGGCGCGCTCGAGTATGCGACGAATTACCTCAAGGAGCGCGTCGCGTTCGGCAAGCCGCTTTCCCAGCAGCAAGGCTTGCAGTTCATGCTCGCGGACATGAAAACCGAAGTCGAAGCGGCGCGCCTGCTGCTGTATGAAGCGGCCCGCAAGTGCGACGAGGGCGCGCCCGACATCACCGTCTGGGCCGCGATGTGCAAGCTCAAATGCGGCGACGTGGCCATGTCGGTGACCACGGATGCCGTGCAGCTCTTGGGCGGCTTCGGTTACTCGACGGAATATCCGGTCGAACGGATGATGCGCGACGCGAAGATCACCCAGATTTACGAGGGAACGCAGCAGATACAACGCGTGGTCATCGCTCGCTCGATGGTCGGAAAGTGGACCGCGCCGCGGTCGTAAGTCCGCCCGGGCTAAGCACGGCGAGCGCGAACCGGGTAAGCGCGTAGGGCGTGACCAATCTTGAAGCCGGCCTGCCGCACGTCCGTCTCAATCGCGCCCAGTGGGTGCGGCTCGTCATCGTCGGGATATTCGTCGTTCTTGCCCTCGGGCGGGTCGTGCCGGATCTCGTCCGCGCGGTGTATCCGCTGCATCTCTTCGACTACGTGACCGACGGCGACGGCATCGTCGTCAGCGCTCGAGCACCCAACATCCGGCCGGAAACCGCCCGCCGCAGCGCTTCGCGGCTCGCCAAGTCCGCCCGCAAACCCGTGCCGCCGCCCGACAACATCGCGATTCGCGACCGCGTGCTCATCAGCCAGATCAAACCGTTTGATCGCAAGCCCGGACTTGCGGGCCTCGGTTTCACGTACGACAATCCCGACCGCCGCCTGCCGGTCGAACGCGGCGGACGAATCGAAGTGCTGCACCTCGTGGCGCGCACGGAGTCGGGACCCAGCCGCTTTTTTACCGTCTTGCGCGTCGCGCTGTTCGTGGTCTCCGTCGGCGCCGGTGCCATTCTGTTCCTGGTCAAGCCCAGCATCGCAACGGGAGCCTTCTTCTTTTTCTGCCTTGGCGCCGAAGCACCGGCGACCTATCTCGACCTCATCATCCCCAATCCTTGGCGACCGTTTCCGCAATGGATCGACAATACGCTGCGCGGCGCTTCCCGGCCGGCGCTGCTGCTCTTCGCGCTGTGTTTGATCGACGGTGACCGCGACGCACCGCGCCAGCGTCTGTTGGCGTACGCCGGTGCCGTCCTTGCGCTCGTGCTCGGGACGGTTGACGCCTACGGGTCGTGGCTCCTGACGTATGCGGGACGGCCGGCCGAAGGCGTCGACCGCTTCTCGATCGACGCGTCGGACACGGTCACGGCGTTGACGACGATCGCGTTCGTCGTCGCCTACGTGCGCGCGCGCGGCCTTGCCCGGCAGCGCATCGTCTGGATCGTCGCCGCGTTTCTGTTGGCCGGCGCGGCGCGACTGATTTCGGATGAATTCTTCCCACGTTTCATCCCGCCATTCGTCAACGGCGTGCTGGTGTCGACGACGATCGTTCCGATCGCCGGCGTCTGGATCGCCGTCGTGCGCCAACGCTTTTTCAACGTCGACTTCGTGGTCAGCCGGGCCGTCGTGTACGTCGCGGTGACCGCGGCCGCGCTCGGAACGGTAACCGTGATCGAAGAACTGGGCACCTACGTCTTCGTCAACAACACCGACTTCGCGTACGGGTTGATCGTCGTCGTGTCGATGGCGATCGGCGCGGCAACCGGTAAGATCCACCCGTTCGTGCACTATGTTTTCGACCGCTTCATCTTCCGCGACCGGCGCAATCAGCGCAGCGCGCTCGAACTCATCGAGGGATACATTCTGGACGCCGAAAGCGCCGACGATGTGTTCCGTGCGCTTCTCGCGGATGCCGCGCACGCGCTGCAGCTCTCGTTCGGGGGCTTTTTAGCGCGCTTGCCAAACGGCGACTACGCGCTGACGTACCAGCACGATTGGCCCGCCGATTGCATCACGCACTTGCGCGCGACCGACGAGCTGACGCTCAAACTCGCGCGCTCGCGCAGCGCGGTGACCTTCACCGGCAAGGACACCGCGCTCGTGGCACGGGCGTTTCCCGGCGAACGGCTGACGTTCGCCGCGCCGATCTTCTTCGACCGCGCGGTGTTGGGCATCGTGATGTACGGTCATAACGTTAGCGGACTCGACCTCGATCCCGAAGAGCGCGAGCATCTCGTGCGCGTCGTCGCCCACGCCTCGATCGCGCTGGGCGCAATCGAACTCGCCCGGTATCGCTCGAACGGCTCGACGCCCGAACCCGCCCCGCTCGCGCGCGTGCGCGCGGTCTAGCACGCGCTAAGGCGAGGCCGCGGCCGATTCGGCAATGGGTATTTGGGGCCCGCGTCAGTGGCCGACACCCTGATACCGGTTGAGGCCGATGCGCCAGAAGCCGTAGGCGAGCGTCGCGAAGGCGATGCCGATAAGCGGGGTGAGCAGGCCGATTGCGGGCGGCAGCGACAACCCGTTATCGGTCTTGTGCAGGAAGTATGTCGCCGGAAAGTAGTTCATGAACGCGAACGGGAACACGAACGCCAGCAGAAGCCGCACGCCGCGCGAGTAGATCGCGAGCGGATAACGGGTGAATTCCTGTTCGAGCTGCAGCGCGATCCAGCGCAGCGCATCGACCCGGATGAACCAGAAGGCGACGGTCGAGATGAACAGACTGATGCCCAAATCGATCAGCGCGCCGCCGGCCGTGATGAGCGGCACGAAGACGAGGAAGACCGCGTCGACGTGCACGCGGCTATACCAAACCGCCGCGCAGAAATAGGTCAACGCCAGCAGCAGTTCGTCGGGGAAGATTTGACCCGGCAGGGTGATCGCTTGAAAGAGCGTGTCGAGCGGGCGTACCAAAAAGCGGTCGAACTCGCCCTCGCGTATGTGCTCGGGGATGTCGCCGACGGCGCTGAAAAACGTATTGTTGATGGCGTGACCGACCATCCAGAGACCATACAAGAAGGCCATCTCGCGAAACGACCAGCCGTCCATCGAGGGGAACGAATGCAGCACGATATACAGCGCCGCGATCGCCGTTCCGTGATAGACGAACGTGAAGCCGAACCACATGAAGAAGTTCGCCCGGTATTCCAACGTCGTGAGCAGGTTGATGCGCCAATACTGCGCATAAACGTCCAACATTATACGCACGAGCCACCCCCGCCCGCCGTCAATGTCCACCCAGCAGCGGCCTGCGGCGTCAATATCC
>PLAE01000080.1 GCA_003134035.1 Candidatus Velthaea versatilis | reverse complement strand
GCCGAGCGTGAACATCACGCCACGCTCGTATTGGCGCAGTATTCGGATCGATGCGTTGATCAGGATCAGAGCGACAAAGATGACGATGATCGGAGTGAACAAACCGGCGAACGTGAACATGATCGACTTTCAAGTTGGAGCGCTCGGCGATTCGGCCAACCTCTGCTCGCGACCTCGCATCGGCGTGCAGGTTCGTGGAGCGGGGACCGTCGATCGTAGGCAGCCTAACTGTATCGCAGAGCAGCGGCGCGCGGTATCGTGAAGTTCGGGGATTCGACGGGGCCAAGAGACCTTCGTCTGGGCTTCCCGCCCTTCGCTTGATCGCGTTCTCGGTTTGCCGTAGGGCGCCCCCGACTTCAGCATCAAGGCGAGCGCCATCCCCGCATATCACGATACCGCGTGTACGGGAGTTGGGCTACGATGTTGATTCATCGAGCCGCTGCGCGCTCCACGAGCGCGAACGAAAAGCCGGCGATCGCGTACGAAAACGCGCTGCTCCTTCCGATCCGATGAAAGGTTTATCGATCATGCGGACAGTTGGGCCAGCGGCAAGACCGAGTGCTGGTACGTGATGGCTGCGCGCGCCGGAGCCGAGCTGGTGGTCGGGTGGACACGCACACGTCACGCGCGGGTACGAACAGCGCGCGTCGGCGACGGAACGCTCGCTGAGATACTGCGGAAGGTTCCGGTTCCTCGGCCTTGACCCCTGAAGACGCAGCCGCCCGCGCGTCTTTCCGTGAATTTCACGATGGCGGCTCGGGCGGCGTTGCGCTACGTTTGGTTCAGCGCGGGCTCGATGCCGTGCCCGCACCGCCATCGGGAGGTCTTATGCCGCACGGCCAGCGACGCACCAGCTTCGCCGTTGTGACGGCTCAGCAGACCGGCGTATGACGGCCCCGAAGCTCACGCCGGACCGGCAGCGCATCTTGTGTATCGATTTGGGATCGTCTTCGCTCAAGATCGCCGTCTACGAGCTGGGCGCGGACTACGAGCAACGGCTCGTCGACGGCGGCATTGATCGCCTCGACGCCGCCGGCAAGACGCTAAACCTGACCGATCGCCGCCAATCGCCGGCGCGCGAGCGGCGGTATCCGCTGGGCGGTGGCACGCCGATGGCGACGTTGCTCGCTGCCTTGGCGGACCTCGATGTGCCGATCGATGCGGTCGGCCACCGTGTCCTGCACGGCGGCGCGGCACACGAAGAACCCGCCCGCGTCAGCACCGACTTCCTGGCGAGCTTGGCGCAGCTGCTACCGTTCGATCCGCTGCATCTCCCCGGCGCGCTGGCCGCGATCCGCGAGATCGCCGCGGCGTTGCCGCAGATCGGCCAAGTCGTCTGCTTCGACACGTCGTTTCACCATCGGATGCCGGCCGTCGCGCAGCGGTTGCCGTTGCCGCGCGAACTCTTCGCCGAAGGCGTGCGCCGCTACGGCTTTCATGGTCTATCGTATGAGTCGATCGTGAGCGAGCTGGGTCCGGCCGGAGCGCACGGGGCAATGATCGTCGCGCACCTCGGCAGCGGTGCGAGTCTGGCCGCGATGCGCAACGGCAAACCGGTCGACACGACGATGGGGTTTAGCGCGCTGGGCGGCGTGATGATGGCGACGCGGCCGGGCGATCTCGATCCGGGCGCGCTGCTCTATCTTCTGCGCGGCGGACGCTACACCCCAAAAGAGCTCGATACGGTGTTGAGCCAACATAGCGGCCTGCTCGGCGTCTCGCAGCTTTCCGGCGACATGCGCACCCTGCTGGACAAACGCCCGACCGACGCCGCCGCCGCCGATGCCGTCGAACTCTTCGTGTACATCGCAAAGAAGCACATCGGCGCGCTCGTCGCCATCTTGGGCCGGCTCGATACCTTGGTGTTCACCGGCGGCATCGGCGAACGTTCGGCGCCGGTCCGGGCGGAAATCTGCGCTGGGCTCGAACACTTGGGCATCGAGCTCAATGCCGAGCGCAATGCGGCCGGTGAGGGGATCATTTCAGCGGATAGTTCGCACGTCATCGTGCGCGTGATCGCAGCGAACGAAAACCTCATGGTCGCTCGCCACACCTACGCCGTGCTCTTCGCTCCAGGCGTCGATCGCGCGCCGCCGCCCGCCCTTGCCAACGCCGCCGTCTCGTGACCGAGAGAGCCTCGTGTCTTCAATGCTGACGTTCGCGCGCCATGCGCGTGACGACTTGCTCTTCGCGTTCGGTTTCGTCAAGCTGCAGCTGCAACACCGCAAGGGCGGAATCCAGGCGCGGAATACGGTGATGTTCGAGCCCGCGCAGGCGGCGCCCAGTAGCTTGCCGTTCCGCTTCGATGCGGCGAAGCGCGGTTGTAACGACGGCTGCCTCGACGGCAGCCGCGAGCGCTTTGCGATGCGCGGCGGCCGCCGGCAACAGCGCGGCATTCCCCGCCACGGCCACCTCCGGCGCCAGCGCCGGGAAGTCGCAGCTCGCCGTGCCGGCGTGACGCACGCCCATCGTATTGACCCAAACGAGCGTCACGGCGGCGCGTCCGGCAACGGCGTGCGCGAAGAGGCCGGTGGTCACCGTTCCGCCCACGATACCGCTGCGCATCGACCACTGCTGCGCATCCGCACACGCATCGAGCCAAGCCGCCCGAAGCTGGTCGGCAACCCCCGCTAGCCGCTCCTGCTCCCGGCGCAGCAGCTGATGTTTGCGGTCGAGCAGATCCCGCCCGCGGTGCGCGGCGGCCAGATGGGAAACGAGCCACAAGCGGCCCGCGCGGCCGGGCGGTATGCGCTCAGCCATGTTTACCGTCTTTGCCGTCCGTATCGTATTTGTCGATATCGGCCGCTGGAATCATCGTGAGTTCGCGTCGCGGCAGAATCGAGACGACGTTCCAGGCCAGCTGCAGCGTCTGGTCGAGCGTCCGGGTCTCGGTGACGCCTTGATTGACGAATTGCGCCGCGAACGCGGCGGCGAAGTCGAGATAGCTCCGATCCGTATCGGTGAGCGCGGCGGCGCCGATGAGGTCGGAGAGGTCGCGCGATTGCTGTGAGCGCGCGATGCCGGCGATCATTTGGGCCGCCAGCGGCGGGTGGTCGGCCCGCGTGCGCCCTTCGCCCGTTCCTTTGCGCATCATCCGCGAGAGCGAATTCAACACGTCGACCGGCGGATAAATGCCCGCGGTGTGCAGTTCGGGTTCAAGGACGATCTGACCCTCGGTGATGTAGCCGGTGAGATCCGGCACCGGATGAGTAATGTCGTTGGCCGGCATGGTCAAGACCGGAACGAGCGTGAGCGAGCCGGGCTTCCCGCGAATCCGGCCGCAGCGCTCGTAAATAGAGGCCAGATCGCTGTAGAGATAACTTGGATAGGCGCGCCGTCCGGGCATCTCGCCGCGCGCCGCAGAGACTTCACGGACCGCTTCGCAGTAGCTCGTCATATCGGCCAGCACCACCAACACGTGCTGATCGCACTCGAACGCCAAATACTCGGCAACGGTCAGCGCGATGCGCGGGGTAAGAATTCGCTGAACCACCGGGTCGTCGGCGGTATCCAAGAAAAGTGCGAGGTCGCCCGACGTCGAGCGCGCTTCGAGGACGTCGCGAATGGTCGCCGCGTCGGCGTGCGGCAGGCCCATCGCCGCGAACACGACCTTGAACGGCTCGCCGCCGGCATTCGCCTGAGCGGCAAGTTGCGCGGCAAGTTCGAGATGCGGCAGCCCGGCCGATGAGAAAATCGGCAGCTTCTGCCCGCGCACGAGCGTCGTGAGCCCGTCGATGATCGAGATGCCGGTGAGGATCGGGTCGGCGGGAACGCTGCGCACGGTGGGATTGATCGGCGATCCGTTGACGGGGCGCGTTTGGGCGGAGAGCATCGGGGGGCCGCCGTCAAGCGGCTCACCCATCCCCGTCCACACCCGCCCCAGCCACCCCTCCCCAACGGGAATTTCGAGCGGCCGGCCCTCGAAGCTGACGGTCACGGTGCCGGGGTCGATGCCCGATGTTCCCTGCAGCAGCTGCACGACGGCGAGGTCGTGATGGATCTCGAGGACGAGGCCGCGGCGAACTTCGCCCGACGGCAAGGTGACCGACGCAAGGTCGTCCCAACCCACTTGGCCCTCGACGCCGCCGATGACGACGAGTGGCCCGTTCGTGCTCTTGGCGCCCGTGAACGTCACGGGCAGCTGCACCGGTTCGGCTTCGGTCATGCGGCGGCAGACTGTGGTTTCGCACCCGCTTTGGGTTCGGGCTGCGCCGTTGCGGCCGGCTTCGGGTTTGCGTCGGCTGCAGACGGTGCTTCGGGTTCGGCGAGGATCTTGGCCATGAGCGTATCGCGGATACGCTCAACGCCTTTGGCATCGTCCGGTCCCACGTCGTCACGAACGCGCGAGATGGCGGAAAGGTCGAGGTCCTCGATTTCAGCGGCCGCTCGGCCCGCACCGACCTGCTCGAGACACGCATCGTAGAGCGCGAGCACGAGCGCGAGCAGGGCCGATTGTTTGGCCGGCCCGCAGCTCGCATCGTTCTTGCCGAGCGCATTTTGCTGAAGGACGCCTTCGCGCATCCAGCGCCCGGCGAGCAACGCCATCCTTTCGCGCGCGGGAAGTCCGGCTAAGCCGATCAGCTCGACGACCGACGCCAGCCGGTCGGCATCGGAAAGGATGCCAACCGCGCGCGCGCGATCGCGGGTCCATTCGGGCTGCCCGTTCGCGGCGTGCCACGCCCCGACGATCGCGACATCGCGCGAAAACGAGAGCCGCCACGAAACGGCCGGATAGTGGCGCGCGTACGCAAGGTCGCGATCCAGCGACCAGAGGCAGCGGATGAAGCGCTCCGTTTGGGCGGTGACGGGTTCGGTCATGTCGCCGCCGGGCGGCGAAACGGCGCCCATGGCGGTGACGGAGGCGGTCGACCCGCCCAGCGTCGTCACCCGGCCCGCGCGCTCGTAGAACGCGGCAATCGCCGAGGCTAGTCGAGCGGGAAAGCCTTCCTCCGCGGGCAGTTCGCCGGCGCGCGCCGAGAATTCGCGCAGCGCCTCCGCCCAGCGTGAGGTCGAATCGGCGATAACGAGCGCATCGTAGCCCATATCGCGGTAATATTCGGCCACCGTCATGCCCGAGTAGATGCTGGCCTCGCGCGCCATGACCGGCATGTTCGAGGTGTTGGCGATGACGACGGTGCGCTCGAGTAAGGCGCGGCCCGTCTTGGGATCCTTCAGCGCTGCGAGATCGGCCATCGCATCGGCGAGCTCGTTGCCGCGTTCGCCGCACCCGACGAAGATGATGACGTCGGCGTCGGACCACTTAAGGATTTGTTGGAGCATCATGGTTTTGCCGGTTCCGAAGCCGCCCGGAACGCCTGCCGTATCCCCCTTGGCGATGGGATAGAACAGATCGAGCGCGCGTTGCCCGGTCAGCAGGGGGGCGGCGGCGGCGCGCCGCGCCCCCAGCGGTCGCGGAATACGGACCGGCCACAACTCGGTCAACGCGATGTCGCGATCGCCGATGCGTGCGATCACGCCGTCGGAAGCGAAATCACCGGCAGCGGCGATCCAATCGAGCGTACCGGCGACTCCCGGCGGCACGAGAACGCGATGTTCCACCCCGCCGGTTGCTGCTAGAACGCCGATTCGCATGCCGCCTGCGGCCGCATCGCCGACCTTTTTTTCGGGCGTAAATGCGAAGGGGCCAGGCGCGGAATGCGCGCCCAGCGCGCCGGGTGTCAGAAATTCGGCGGCGCCCCCCAGCGGCCGCAACAGCCCGTCGAAGATTCCCCCCAGCAGGGCGGGACCCAGCGGTGCCGAGAGCGGTCGGCCCGTTCCGGCCGCGCGGTCGCCGACGCACATCCCGCCCAAATACTCATAGGCCTGGGCGGTGACGACATTGCCGTCGATCTTGAGCACTTCGGCGGGGATGCGCAACTCGCCGAGTTCGATCACTTCTTGCATTGCGACGAGGCCGATGTCTTCGACCTCGACCAACGGACCGTTGATGCGCACGATGCGGCCCGCCGGGTTCTCTCTTGCCGCTGTCGTCATCGCCAGAGTGCCGCGATGCGGTCGCCGAATGCGGCAATCTCGTGCTCGATGAAGCGGTCGACCGGCACGTCGAGACTCCGGCTGCCGTCGGTCGCGCGAACGCCGATGCGGCCGTCGCCGAGCCGCTCGACGGTTGCGTTCGGACCGAGACGGGCGCGGGCGAGCGCTTCGAGCCGCACGAGCAGCGCGACGCCTTGCGGACTCTCGATGCGACGGGCCAATTCGGCCTGCACGCCTTGCCGGAGCGCCTCGTAGGCGCGTCGCTGCGCGCCCAGGATGGCTTCGCGGCCTTCGCGTTTCGCCGCGGTAATCGTCGCGGTCGTCGCGTGCTGGGCGGCCGCTGCACCGTCGGCCCGCGCGCCGGCCAGGATGGTTGCCGCCTCG
>PLAE01000183.1 GCA_003134035.1 Candidatus Velthaea versatilis | reverse complement strand
GCGGCCGAAGAGCCGCTGGGCGTAGTGGGTTTTAGGAACCGCGAATCGAGCAGTCTCGCGTAACTCGACGTTGCCGCCAGTTCAGGCCCGCGTGCCCCGTCAAGGATCGGGTGCAGATACGGCGCCGCGCCAAGAGCAATCGGAACATTGTGTTCGATTCCGTCGCGGGCGCTCTCGACCTGACCCAAGAGGATCGTCATCCCGATCCGATCGTCTGTCGGCAGCGCGTGCATCCGCAGCGCGCGCGAACCGGTCACGGCGGCTCGTGCGACGCCGTCGATAAGGCTCGGCACTTTGTTGACCATCGTGTCGCCGACGTAGTAGCCGTCGAGGATCGGGTCCAGGGTCATTTTGGACGTATCCGAGACGGTTGCGAGGAACGCGATGAAGTCACCCAGGACCGCATCGGCATCGGCGTGTGCTTGCCATTTCGCAGCCAGCTCCCGTAGCGAACTAGTGAGTCCCAGTGCATGCCCGGGGCCGGCGTCGGCTGCCAACGCCGCACCGAAGTCGGCATTGATACGGGATCCGATTTCGGCGCGTGCCGCCGCATCGCTGCCGGTGAGCCGGTAGGTCTCGAGATCGGCGAACAGCGGTCGCAGCGACTTCGTATATCCGACACCCAAGCGCTCTTGCGCGTAGAAGGTGGCGTCGGAATTGATCTGGAGGAAGAGAACGACGATCAGTAAGGCGATGGGCATGATGAACACGGCGCCGATGATTGACATCTTCTTGTCAAACGAGAGTAATGCCATGCTAACCTTATCGGTCGAGCAAGCCGGCCGACGCCAGAGAAATGCCATTAAGTTTTCGGGCGTTGCCAGCGATCTTGCGGCGCAGGACGTTTGACGTTTATCGTCTGGCCCTCGCGCTCACTACTCGCGCTTACTAAGAGAAGAGCCTCGACGCAAATCGGTAAAAGAGAGTAATCTGCCCCGTCTATGGCTTGAGGTCGCAATCTCGGTACTTGGGCCTCTAGGCGCCGATCTGGCTCATGCAGCGAACCGAGGTTCAACCTTGCCCGTGTTCCACTCGATGAACAAAATCCTGACCCCGGCGGGTGGTAGCGCAGCCGAGTTGGGGACATTTCGGTCATGAAGCGGGTCGATTGCGGATCGGCCGGCGGCACGGTAAGAGATCCCGCATGACCACGGCCGAGCCGGGTCTGCGGGTTGACCTCGCGTCATGCGAGAGCGAGCCGATCCATACCCCCGGCTTTATCCAGCCGCACGGCGTTTTGCTAGCGCTCAATCCGACGACGTTCATCATCGAGCAAGCCTCGGAGAACTCTGCGGGGCTGCTCGCACGAACGCCGCAGGATCTTATCGGCAAATCACCCGCAGTGTTTCTGGGGGATCGGCAATTCGAACAATTGGCTCTCGCGCTTAGCGCACCCTCATTCGAGACCGGCGTCGGCAACGTTCTCGTCGGTCCCGGCAACGAGCCGATGGAATGCGTGTATTCCCGCTATCGCGACTCACTTCTCATCGAATTCCAGCCGACTGACACCGTGCATTCGATTGATAACCTCGATGTTTCGCTACGCTTGCAAGCGCCGATGTCGCGAATGGAGCGAACCTCGAGCATCGATGATCTAGCTGTCGTTGCCGTTAAGGAAATCCGCGCGATCAGCGGCTTCGATCGTGTCATGGTGTACCGTTTCGATCACGACTGGCACGGGCAGGTTGTCGCTGAAAGCGTAAGTGACCGTGTGCCGGTCGCCTATTTGGGGATGCACTTTCCCGCCAGCGACATCCCCGCTCAAGCGCGTGAACTGTATTTGCTGAACACGCTGCGGCTCATTCCCGATACCGACTACGTTCCCGTGCCGATCGTGCCTGCACGGTCTCATCCCACGCTCGACCTATCGCGCTCGGACCTGCGCAGCGTTTCGCCGATTCATATCGAGTATCTGCACAACATCGGCGTTCGCGCGACGTTGACCATCTCCGTCATCGTGCACGGCCAGCTGTGGGGCCTCGTGGCATGCCATCACGACTCACCGCGACGCCTTACTCACGTGGTTCGAGCAACGTGCAACTTCTTCGCCCAGATACTGGCGCTCAAATTAACGGCGCGAGTGGATCAGACGGCGCTGTCGGAGCGCCTCAATGCTACCGAACAGATCGCTAAATTCGTCGCTGACATGGACTCGACGCAGTCGCTATGGGAAGCGTTGCGCTTGAATTGGGTCGGTTTGATCGCGATCTTCGCCGCGGACGCAGTCTTGGTGCGCGATTCTGAAGGCTCCGCGACCTACGGGACATCGGTTTCCGCCGAAGATCTGCGAACGGCGATCGCACGTTTGCAGGACACGGCCGCGGATGGTATCGCCAGCACGTCGTCGCTTTGCGCGCTCGACGACAAGACCAGAGCTTTTGCCGCCGAGGTAAGCGGCGCGCTCTACGTCGGACTCTCGACGACGACCGACCGCTGCATTACGTTTCTTCGGCGCGAGCAGAGTGCAAGCATGACGTGGGCCGGCGCTCCAAACCAGCCGGCGGTCGCCACCGCCGGCAAGCCTTTCCTTTCACCGCGATCGTCGTTTGCGGCTTGGGAGGAGGTTACGCATGGTGAAAGTATTCGCTGGTCGGGGAGCGACCTAGCCGCCGCCGCGATTCTTCGCGATCAGTTAAAAAATTGGCAGAAGGCCCACGAACAAGTTCACCTGCTGGCGCATTACGACGCCTTGACGGAGCTGCCGAACCGGCGTCTTCTCGACGAAATCCTCAGGCGTTCCCTCAAGACGGCCGAGGCGGAAAATGGCCGGGTGGGCATGCTGTTCATCGACGTCGATCGCTTTAAACGCTTCAATGACCGGTTGGGGCATGCGGCCGGCGACCGCGTCCTTCGGCACGTCGGACGACGCATAACTCGAGCCGTACGAGAAGGCGACATCGTCGGACGCATCGGAGGCGACGAGTTTGTGGTGATCATGCCGACGCTGCCCGATCGAGTCGCGGCGGAGGGAATCGCGCAACGCTTACTCGATGAGGTTTCGCAACCCGTGCCGGGTTTCGAGGGGCCGGATCTCCGTGTCACGCTGAGTATCGGCATCAGCGTCTTTCCAGACGACGGCGGCACGAGTGATGAGCTCTTCAACACGGCCGATACGGCGATGTACCGCGCTAAAGCGACTGGGCGCAGCGCATGGCAGTCGTACGAGTCCGGGCTGGGAAGTGCCTCGGGTGACTCGGCGAAACGAGCAAAGCGCGTCGGGGAGGCGCTCGACCGAGGCGAGATCATCGCGCACTTTCAACCAGTCGTCGACCTTCGTGATGGGCGGGTCGTGGCGTTCGAGGCCCTGGCCCGCTGGAACCATCCGGTGACCGGTCTCACGGGGCCGGCCGCGTTCATCGACATCGCGGAAGAAACCGGTCTGATCGTCCGTTTGGGGGAAGCCATTCTGGATCAAGCATGTCGTCAGGTGAGTCGCTGGCGCCGGACAATCGCGCCGAGCCTGCGCATCGCGGTGAACGTTTCGCCCTTACAGTTGCGCGACTTTGGATTCGTCAAAATGATGCGGACGATCTTGGGGCGCTACGATCTGCCGGCCGAAGCGCTTGAAATCGAGATCACCGAAGGCATGATGCTCGGCGAATCAGCGCAGAGTATCGAAGCGCTGCGTGAACTGAGCGAGGCCGGTGTTCGATTGGCCATCGACGACTTCGGCACTGGCTATTCCTCGTTCAGCTACCTGCGGTTGCTACCCGTGACGTCGCTTAAAATCGATCAAAGTTTCGTCGCAGAACTGAACGCACCCAAGACGCTCGAGAGCGGGACGACGATCATCCGCGGGATTATCTCCATGGCCAAAGGCCTCGGGCTCGAAGTCGTCGCCGAGGGCGTCGAGACGCGCGCGCAGTTCGAGCTCTTACGCGCCGAAGGTTGTCATTTCGGGCAGGGATACTACCTTGGCCGGCCGCTCGGCGCCGCAGCGTATTCCACGTTCGCGCAAGTGGCGGCAACGGACCCGTACCCTCCCTAGCTCGTCTTCGATGTTTCGGCCAGGGCGAGGCGATACTCATCCATCTCGGAGCGACGGATGCGCGTGAGGATGAGCCAAACGACGGACTGCGCCAAGTCTTCAAGCTGAAGCCGTTGCGTTTTTTTCAACTTGCGCGGCGTGCGATCGATGACGCACAGCGTTCCCAGTGCCAATCCGCCGGTCTCGATCAGCGGCATGCCGGCATAAAACCGTATGTGTGGTTCGCCGGTTACCAACGGGTTGTCGGCAAAGCGCGGATCCTCGCGCGCGTCGGGCACCTCGAAGAGTCCGTTCTGCAGAATAGCGTGCCCGCAAAACGAGATGTCCCGCCCAGTCGAGGTGACGCCGTCAAGGCCGCATTGCGATTTGAACCATTGCCGGTTCTCATCGACCAAACTCACCAGTGCGATCGGGACGCGGCATATCGTCGCCGCGAGTCGGGTCATCGCGTCGAACGCGGCCTCAGACTCGGTATCGAGCAACTCATATCCGCGCAAGGCATTGAGCCGCTCGTGTTCGTTGGTCGGTTTGCGCGGACTAATCACGGATGCATCGCCTTTCGGCACGGCGAAAATGTCCCGCGGTGCTCGTTTCTATCGTTCGGCCAAAAGAGCGGCGAGCTCCAATCGTGAAGCGGGGGACATCCGGCTTCACGCTGGCCAGCCGGCGCGGTACCGCTTAAGGTACAGTAGCGCTCGGCTTTGAGCTCCTCGAAAAGTTCCCGGTAGCGAGTTTCGCTGTGATCTCGACGCGGGACATCAGTTGGACGCCGGCGTACGGCATCTCGAACCGGGCCGCGAACATTGGGAAAAACTGTCGCGTGGGCAACCATTCGCGCCAGCGGCGAGGTCGCCGTCGCCACCGGCATACATGTGCGGAACGCGGGGATCAGACGGGCGTTCGCGCTCCGTCTTCGAGCGGCGCGGGACGCCGCAGTTGACCGATGAGCAAAACGTAGCGATCCGGATCTTCGAGCCGTATTTCGCCGCCCTGCATATACGGCGGAAACGTGATGACGCCGACCCGCACGCGGTTCGCGATGAGGTGGTCGCGCAACGTCGCGACGTCGTCGGTCCACAGATAAAAGAGCACCGCTTGGGCGGCTGGTTCGATCGGCGCGTCGGCAAGCACGAGGAAGAGGCGCGACTGGCGATTGGCGAGATGCGCCCAAACCGTCGTGCCCTCCAGTTCGTGCGTGTCTTCGAGTGTGAAGCCGAGCAACTCGTAGAAGGCGATCGAGCGCGCCAGATCCGCGACGTGAACGTAGGGAATGAGCGCGTAGGCGCCGGGCGCCGCGACGTCGGCGGAAACGCTCATGGCACGGCGGCCGCGGCCGCGGTCGTCAAACGCTCGCGCGCGGCGTCGATCGCGTCGAGAATGCGCTCGGGCGTCATCGGCAAGTCGTTGACCCACGCTCCGGTCGCGTCGTAAATCGCCGCGGCGACGGCCGGCGCGAACGGGACGAGCGGCATTTCCGACATCCCGCGCGCGCCGTACGGACCCTGCGGGTCGGCCAGTTCCATGATGATCGGGTAAATCTCGGTCGGCATATCGAGCGTCGTGGGCAGCAAGTAGGTACTGAAATGTGGCGTGAGGATCGCGCCCTCGCGGCTCACGAAATTCTCGGTCAGGGCGTAGCCGACGGCTTGCGCCAGACAGCCTTCGATCTGTCCTTCGACTTGCTGGCGATTGATCGCGCGCCCGACGTCGTGCACGCTGATGATCCGCAGCACCTGCGTCAAGCCGGTGGTGATGTCGACCTCGACTTCGACTGCTTGTGCAACGTAGCCGTAACAGTAGTTGGGGTCGCCTTCGCCGGTGATCCGGTCGATCGCCGTCGTCGGCTTCGGTCGAAACTGCACGGTTGCGCTCGTGCCGGTTCGGGCGTTGAAGTTCGCCTGCGCGGCGGCGGCGGCGGCGTGTACCGCGCGGCCGGCCATGAACGTCAGCCGCGAGGCCGAGGCGGAACCGCCGTTTGGCGCCTGTGCGCTGTCTTCGTGGACGATGGCCACGGAACGCAGCGGCAGTTCGAGCTTCTCGGCGACGATCTGACGCAGGATGAGCGACACGCCCTGGCCGACGTCGGCCACGCCGATCCGCACGACGGCTCGCTCGATGCGCGCGCTGCCGATCAGCTCGACGGTCGCGGTGGATTGGTCGGGATAGCCGAAGGAATAGCCGACGTTTTTGATGCCGCTGGCAATCCCCAAACCGCGCCGTTTGGTCGACGACGAATCGGCGGGCGGGCGCGGCTCGAATCGCGCGCGTGCTTCGGCGGCGCAGCGTTCGAGCACCGGCAGGGCGCTCACGCCCGGCGGCAGCACGCTGCGCGTCGCTTCGGTGTCGCCTTCGCGGTACAAATTCTTGCGCCGGATGTCGATTGGATCGATCTCGAGCGCGTTCGCGATGCGCGTGATCATCGACTCGGCGGCCCAGTGGGCCTGCGGCGTGCCGAAGCCGCGGAACGCGCCGCTCGGCACGTTGTTCGTATACGTGACGTACGCGTCGGTCGCGACGTTCGGCACGCGATACGGACCATGAGCGAAGATCGCGGCGCACTTGAGCACTTCGATGCTCGTCGAGGCGTACGCACCGCCGTCGGCCACGCTGCGCGTCTCGACGGCGATGATCGTGCCGTCGCGTTTGGCGCCCCAACGCGTCGTGATGTGAAACGGGTGGCGCTTGTGGTGGCCGACGATGGCTTCTTCGCGGTTCCACACGAGTACCGTCGGACGCTTGAGCTTCCAGGTCGCGAGCGCCGCAAGCGTTTGCACCGAGAGGTCTTCGCGGCCGCCGAACGCGCCGCCGATTTTCGCATAGCGAACGATGAGCGCGTCCTCGCTGACGCCGACGATCGCGGCGAGTTGGCGGCGATCTTCATGCAGCCATTGGCCGGCGGTCTCGACGACGAGCGTATCGCCTTCGTAATACGCGACGGCGGCATCCGGCTGTAAATACGCATGTTCTTGCCACGAGGTCGTGAACGTGCCTTCGAGAATGACGTCGGCCTCGGCGAAGCCCCGCTCGACGTCGCCTTTGCGGATCGGTTGATGGAGCAGCAGATTGGTCGCCAAATCGGGGTGTACCAGTGGCGCGCCGGGCAGCAGCGCGGCGAGCGGGTCGGTAACGGCCGGCAAATCCTCGTACTCGATCTCGACGAGTGCCGCGCCGGCCGCGGCGACATCGGCGTTCGTCGCGACGACGAGTGCGACGCGGTCGCCGACGTAACGCACGCGCTCGGAGCAGAGCACTTCCTGATCGCTGCTGATGAGCCCGTAGCGGTTGTACGGCACGTCGGCGGCGGTCAGGACGGCCAGCACGCCCGGAAGCGCGCGCGCCCGCGTGCTGTCGATGCGCACGATGCGCGCGTGGGTGCGGTGCGCGAAGATCGCCTTCGCGTGTGCCATGCCGGGGCGCACGAGGTCGGCCGGATAGCGGGCGGCACCCGTAACCTTGTCGCGCGCATCGGGTCGCGCGACCGACGTGCCGATGAGCGTCATGCGCGGACCGGCTCGGGGACGAGTTCGTGCGCCGCGCGCGTCTGCGCCGCGTCGGTCATCGCGTCGAGGATTTTCTTGTAGCCCGTGCAGCGGCAGAGATTACCGCTGATCGCGGCTTGATGCTCATCGAGCGACGGGGTGCGGCGTTCGTCGAGGAGCTTGGCGCCAGCCATGATCATGCCGGGGATGCAGAAGCCGCATTGCACCGCACCGCAATCGATATAGGCTTGCTGCAGCGGGTGGAGGCCCGCGCCGTCGGCGAGCCCTTCGATCGTCGTGATGGTGCCGCCGTGCGCCTGCGCCGCGGGAACCAGACACGACATGACCGCCGCGCCGTCGAGCCACACCGTGCACGCCCCGCATTCGCCTTCCGCGCAGCCTTCTTTGGCGCCGGTGAGGCCGGCGTCGTCGCGCAGCGCGTTGAGCAGCGTTTTGCGCTCGGCGCCGGGTAGCGTGCGGCGATCGCCGTTGATCGTCGCGACCACGTCGCCGGCGAATGGTTCGACCGGCACCGGTGCGGCGGCCGGTGTTTGCAGCAGCACCGGTCGCTGGGGAAAGCCGTCGGCTTCGCGGCCGCCGGCGAGCTTTTCCAAACCGGCGCTGACCAGCGCCGCGAGCGCCGAGAGGCGGTAGGCCGCCGAGCCGCGGACGTCGCCGATCGGCGCCGCGTCGGCCAGGACCGCTTGCGCGGCGGCCGCGCAGGCCGCCGCGTCCAGTTCACGGCCGAGCAGCGCGGCTTCGGCGAACGCGGCGCGCACGATCGTCGGCGCCAGGCAGCCCAGCGCGATCCGGGCTTCGCTCACCCGGCGCGCGCCGTCGAACGCCAGCACGAAGGCCACGTCGATGACCGAGATCGCTTGCGCGCGGCGCAAGCCGAGTTTGAGGAACAGTCCGCGCCGCTGTCCTCCCAAGGCCGGAAAGCGAATCTCGCGCACCAGTTCGTCGGGCCGTAACAGCGTGCGGCGAAAACCGGTAAAAAACTCGCCGATCGGCAGCGTCCGTTCGCCCGTTGCGGAAGCCAGGACCAGCTCCGCCCCGAGCACCGTCAGCGGCGCGATGGTGTCGTTGGCCGGCGACGCGGTCACCAGATTGCCCGCGATCGTGGCGCGAGCGCGAATTTGCGGCGCGCCGACCTCGATGCAGGCTTGGGCCAGCGGCAAGGCGGCGGTTCGCGCGAACGGTGCGGCCAGCAGGTCATTGTGCGTCGCCAGGCCCCCGATCGCGATGGTATCGCCCGCGCGCCGCACGTATTTGAGCTCGCGCAGGCCCGAGACGTCGATGAGCGTTCGGGCCGGTTTGACGCCGCGCTGCAGCTCGACGAGCACATCGGTGCCGCCCGCCACGATGCGCGCGCCCTCGGGCTCATCGGCCAGCGTGCGCAGGGCTTCGGGGAGGGTTGTCGGGCGAATCACGCGTTGCCACATCCGGGTTGCTTCTCGACCGTCCCGAAACGCTCTTGCGCCCATCGGCCCGTTCGCGCTATCCTCGGTACTTCTTTTGGTGAGGTGAGCTTGGAAGAGTCGTTACTCGGCGCGCCCGTGGCGGGTCCGCTCTCCCGGATGGAGGCGCTGATCGAGGCGAACCGGTGCCTCACCTGCTACGACGCGCCGTGCATCGCTGCGTGCCCGACCGGCATCGACATTCCGTCCTTCATCAAAAAGATCGCGACCGGCAACATGCTGGGCAGCGCACGCACGATTTTGAGCGCCAATCCGCTGGGCGCCAGCTGCGCGCGCGTCTGCCCGACGGCCGAACTCTGCGAAGGCGCCTGCGTCTACGCGGCCGACGCCACGCCGATTCGGATCGGCGATCTGCAGCGCTATGCCACCGATTGGCTCATGGCCAACGATCGCGAGCTGTTCGTTGCGGGACCCGCGACCGGAAAGCGCGTCGCGATCGTCGGCGCGGGGCCGGCCGGACTGTCGGCGGCGCGCGAATTGGCGCGCGCCGGACATGCCGTCACGCTCTTTGAACGCCGGGCTGAGCCGGGCGGACTCAATACGTACGGCATCGTGCCGTTTCGGTTGCCCGTCGATGTGGCGCGCTGGGAAGCCGCGCAAATCGCGCGGCTAGGCGTCGAGATTCGCACCGGCGTCAATGTGGGCGACGACATCGCTGCGAGCGACCTGCTCGCGCAATATGATGCCGTCGTGCTTGCCGTCGGGATGGGCGCGGTGCCGACGCTGGGCATTCCCGGCGAGGACTTGCGCGGGGTCGAGGACGCGCTCGACGTCATCGAGCGCGCGAAGTTCGGCCGGCCGGTCGCGCTCGGCCAGCGCGTCGCGGTGATCGGGGCCGGCAATACCGCCATCGACGCCGCCACGACGTCGCGCCGCTTGGGCGCGGAGTTCGTGACGATGTGGTACCGGCGCGGCCCGGCCGAGATGACCGCGTATCCGTTCGAGATCGCTTTCGCGCGCAGCGAGGGCGTCGGGTTCCGCTTCCACCGCGCGCCGCAGCGCATCGACGGCGTCGACGGCGCGGTCACGTCGCTGACCTTCGCGCAAACGATGGTCATCGAGGGCAAGCCGATTCCGGTGCCGGGCACCCACGAGACGGTCGAAGTCGACACCGTCATTCGCGCGATCGGCCAGTCTAAACTGAGCGCGCTGTTCGCCCAGTTCGGCGTCGTGCACGAGCGCGGCATTCCGGTCGTCGACGAACATCTGCGCACGTCGAACGCGCGCGTCTATGCGGCCGGCGATTGCATCTTCCGCAGCGGCATGACCGATGCGATGGTCGTCGTCGCCGCGCAGCAAGGCAAAGACGTCGCCGCGCACATCGATCGTGCGCTTGGGGGAGTGACGGCATAATGGCCGACTTGTCGATTGATTTAGCGGGAATCCGTTCGCCCAATCCGTTCTGGCTCGCCTCGGCGCCGCCGACCAACAGCGGCTATCAGGTGATGCGTGCCTTCAAGGCCGGCTGGGGCGGCGCGGTGTGGAAGACGCTGGGCGATCCGATCGTCAATGTGACGTCGCGCTTCGCGGGCATCGGTTACGGCACCGGACGCATGATGGGGATGAACAACATCGAGCTCATCACCGATCGGCCGCTCGAAGACAACTTGCGCGAGATCGCCGAGTGCAAAGCCGCCTATCCGGATCGCGCGATTATCGCATCGCTGATGATGGAGATGTCGCGCGAGCGCTGGCACGATCTGGTCAACGCCGTTCAGGCCGTTCCGATCGACGGCTTCGAGTTGAATTTCGGCTGTCCGCACGGGATGTCCGAGCGCGGCATGGGGTCGGCGGTCGGCCAAGATCCCGAACTCATCGAGTTGTGTACGCGCTGGGTCGTCGAAGTTTCGCGCGTTCCGGTCATCGTGAAGCTGACGCCCAACATTACCGATGTGCGGGTCGCGGCGCGGGCGGCGGTGCGCGGCGGCGCGCACGCGATCAGTATGATCAACACGATCAACAGTTTGATCGGCGTCGATCTCGAGTCGTGGAATCCGGTGCCGAACGTCGACGGCCGCGGCGCGCACGGCGGTTACTGCGGACCGGCCGTCAAACCGATTGCGCTCAATATGGTCGCCGACTGCGCGCGCGATGCACAGGTCAGGATCCCGATCAGCGGGATCGGCGGCATCGCGACCTGGAAAGATGCCGCCGAGTTCATGCTCATGGGTTCGAGCACCGTGCAAGTCTGCACGTCGGTGATGCACCACGGCTTCGGGATCGTCGAAGACATGATCGACGGGCTCTCGAATTATTTGGACGAACGCGGTATCGGCTCGGTCCGCGAAATCGTCGGCAAGAGCGTGCCGAAATTCGGCGACTGGAACGATCTGAGCCTCGACTACCGGATCGTCGCGAGCATCGATCCGCTCTCGTGCATCGGCTGCAACAAGTGCTACATCGCGTGTGAAGACGCCGCGCACCAGTGCATCGACCGGCTCACCGATCCGCTCGGCGAAACGACGCTCGTCGTCGACAGCGAACACTGCGTGGGCTGCAATCTGTGCCAAATGGTCTGCCCCGTCGAAGACTGCATCACGATGGTCCGCGTCGACGACGGCTCGAAAGCCACCACCTGGCGCGACCGGTCGCTGGCGCCCGCGACGTAGTCGACGGGAGTTCGGCCCGTTGGATTCGTGGCGCGCTCGGCGGTCGGCCGTTTCGCTTTTCTAAAGTCTGCGTCGAGCGAGGCCGGGTCGCCGCAGCCCCTCCAGCTTGCTCTCAAACGCGAGAAGCACCGGAGTTTTATGCCGTTCGTCAGGTTCCCCGGTCGTCACGACTGCGCCTAAGCGCCGCACCCGGTTCCGCTATCGCCTTTAACACGCGTCCAGAGGACACGGCCGAGGCCGCGGACCGCTGGGCTTAGGAACGCAGTACTGCTGGGCGCACCACACCGAGCGGCTAGCCGCGCGGTACGCCGAACGTGATATGATCGACGGACGATGCGGCAACGAATGGTGACCGCCTATGGAGACGACTTCGCCCGGTGGGCGCAAGAACAGGCCGACGCGGTGCGCGAGGGGCGTTTCGCCGAGCTGGATCTCGTCCATCTTGGCGAGGAGATCGAAGGCCTGTCGAAGAGTGACCGAAACGCCATGCGTTCGCGCTTGATCATCCTCCTCGCCCACCTGTTGAAGTTGAAGTATCAACCGGAGAACGCAACGCGATCGTGGCGGAATACCGTCAAGGAACAGGCGCGTCAGATCGAGCTGCTCACCGAAGACTCCCCGTCTTTGCGCTCGGAGGCGATAACCTACTTTGCTCGCGCGTACGACAAAGCGCGAGAGAAGGCCAGCGATGAGACGGGCTTGGCTCCGGCGGCCTTCCCGGCAACGCCGACGCCCGACATCGAGAACGCGCTGCGGGCGGCGCTAGCCGGTGAGGACTTCGGTTTCTCGTAAGCGGTGTGCGGGTCCGGGTGAATCTGCCAGTAGAAACGTCCGCCCCAGCGGCGCGCAGGACCAAAGTTGTAATCCGCGCTGTCGTTTGGCCAAATGTGACGGCCTCGGCGATACTGGGCGGCAATGCAGACCTGATTTCGGGCGTCCACGAGGTTTGCGCCCGGCCGTCCGGAGAATGCGTTTGCATGGCACGCACACTACGGACGCTTGAGGAAACGCGGCCCGTCGACGTCCCGGTCGAGCGGCAGCAGCCGATGCCGCTCTATCATACGGTGGTGCACAACTGCAGTTGCCACACCTTCGACGATGTGATCTTCGGATTGATGCGGATCGTCGGATTGGGTGCGCGCGATGCGCAGCGCAAGGCGACCGAAGTCGATTTCTTCGGCAGCGGCATCGTCGCAACGACCAACCTCGAAGTCGCGGAGATGTACGCCGAGCGGCTGCGCGCGGAAGTGATCAGCGCGAGCGGGACGATGCTCCGCACGTCGGTCAAACCGGCCGCATAAGCGTCAGGCGCCGCGAATTCCTCATCTGGCGGCCGTTCGCACGCGAGTTCTCGGTGTCCAACGCGAGCGAGCGAGGACATTCGGTGCTTGCGCCGCGAACGACGCCGATGCAAGGGCTTTGCCGCGGTCGCGTTGCGCGCCGCGCCGATATCGGAGGAGGCAGCCATCGGAACGTTGATCCGCGGCGGAACCGTCGTGACCGCTACGGACGTCACGCATGCCGACGTCTTGATGGACGGCGGCGTGATCGCCGCGCTCGGCACCGCGCTCGATGCGTCGCCGCACACGACGGTGGATGCGACGGGCTGCTACGTCTTCCCGGGCGGCATCGATCCGCACACGCATCTCGACATGCCCTTCGGCGGCACCGTCACGGCCGATGATTTCGCGACCGGTACCGTTGCCGCGGCGCTCGGCGGCACCACGAGCATCGTCGATTTCGCGCTGCACACCAAAGGCGACTCGCTAGCTAACGCCCTGGCGACCTGGAAGAGAAAAGCGGCCGGCAAAGCCGCCATCGACTACGCGTTTCATCTCACCATCGCCGACGGCCGCGACGAAACGATCAACGAGATCCAAACGATGATCGAGCAGGAAGGCGTCAATTCATTCAAGGTCTTCATGGCCTACAAGCACATCCTGCAAGTCGACGACGAGACGATCTTCAAGGTCATGCAGGCGACCAAGCGTTTCGGCGGCCTCGTTCAAGTGCACGCAGAGAACGGCGACGTCATCGAGGTCACCACCAAAGATGCGCTGGCCGAGGGCCACACCGAGCCCAAGTGGCACGCCCTCACGCGCCCCGTCGAACTCGAAGGCGAGGCCACGAATCGCGCGATCCGATTGGCGGAAGTCGCCGGTGCCCCGCTCTACGTCGTGCACGTTTCGAGCGCGATGGCCGCCGATATGATCAGCGACGGCCGCAAACGCGGCCTGCCGATCTACGGCGAAACCTGCCCGCAGTATTTGGTGTGCTCCGAAGACGATTACGACCGGCCCGACTTCGCCGGCGCGAACTACGTCATGTCGCCCCCGCTGCGGCCCAAGTGGAATCAGAACGTGCTGCTGCGCAAGCTCAAGAATTTCGAGCTTCAGACGTTCGGGTCGGATCACTGCTCGTTCAACAACTGCGGCCAAAAAGAACTCGGTAAAAACGACTTCTCGAAAATCCCCAACGGCGCCCCGACGATCGAAGACCGCTTCGCGATCCTCTGGCACTACGGCTACAACGCGGGCGTGATCGGCATCAACCATTTCGTTTCGCTGGCCTCGACCAACGCCGCCAAACTCTTCGGCCTCTTTCCACGCAAAGGCACGATCGCGATCGGTTCCGACGCCGACGTCGTGATCTGGGACCCGGCGATCGAACGTACGATCTCGGCCGGCACGCACCATATGAACGTCGACAACAACATCTTTGAGGGGCTTCACGTGAAGGGGAAAGCACGGCATGTGTTCTCGCGCGGACGTACGATCGTCGACGACGGGAAATTCGTCGGCGAAACCGGTGCGGGCGCGTTCGTGAAATCGCTGCCGTTCTTCCCGGTCGCGCTATGAGTTCGCCCAGCGACGTCGTCGCGATCGGACTGATCCAAACCCACCACGAAACGGACGGTGCCGAACCGGTCGACGTGCACAAGAGCCGCTCGATCGAAAAGCATGTTAAGCAGATTCGCGAAGCGGCCGCCCGCGGCGCGAAGATCGTTTGTTTGCAAGAGCTCTTCTACGGACCGTATTTCTGCACCGAGCAAGACCCCAAGTGGTATGCGGCGGTCGAACATATCCCCGACGGTCCGACCGTTCGGCTGATGCAAGACCTCGCGCGCGAACTGCAGATCGTGCTCGTCGTTCCGATCTACGAAGTGACGATCTCGGGTGTCTATTACAACACCGCCGCCGTAATCGACGCCGACGGCACGTTTCTGGGCCGGTACCGCAAACACCATATCCCGCAAGTCGCCGCGGGCCCGCAAGGCTGCGGCTTCTGGGAGAAGTATTACTTTAAACCCGGCAACAGCGGTTATCCGGTTTTCGCCACGCGCTACGCCCAGGTCGGCGTCTACATTTGCTACGACCGCCATTTTCCCGAGGGCGCGCGGATGCTGGGACTTGCCGGCGCGGAGATCGTCTTCAATCCCTCCGCGACCGTCGCCGGGCTGTCGGAATATCTGTGGAAGCTCGAACAACCGGCGCACGCCGTGGCGAACGGCTATTACGTCGGTGCGATCAATCGGGTTGGTTTTGAGACGCCCTGGAATATGGGCGAGTTCTACGGCCAATCGTATCTGGTCGACCCGCGCGGCCAGTTCGTCGCGACGGCCAGCCGCGACCACGATGAAGTCGTCGTCGCCGAGATGGACCGCTCCGTGATCACCGAGGTGCGGAACACCTGGCAGTTTTACCGCGACCGGCGGCCCGAAACATACGGCGCGATGGTCGAAGTCTAGAGGATCGACTTCGTCGATCCGTCGCGTTCGGGCTTCGCCCGAGCCGCCCGTCGTCACGTGTCGGGTAAACCCGACACNNGACTAGCTAGACTAGGCTTCCGCCGTTTCCGGCAGAGCCGGCGGCCGCGCGTAGTGCGTGAGGATCTGCTGGTGTTTGCCGCCCGAGACGTCCCAGCGGGTCGCCCAGCGATCCGGCTCGCGCAACGTGAGGGTCAGCACGTAGCGGTCGGCGCCGCACACATGCAGCGCGCTGCCGGTTCCCGCCGGGTCAAGCACGAGCTCGAAGAACGGAGATCCATCGTCGAACGTCGCGCGGATCGTACCGTCGCGCGTCGCGAATCGATAAGCGCGAGTTGCCCGGACGAGCTTGCCGCCGAGCACGAACGTGACCCGCTCCTCGTAGCGCAGCGTGTCCGCTTCACGGCNNTAGTGTCGCGTCGCCCTGACACGCGATGACGACGACGTTATCGGCATCGGCAATCGAGCGCGCGAGGGTCCACTCGCCGATGTAGCGTTCGGTCACGTACGCAATAGGCGCGGCGTGTAGTTCACCAATTGCCCTCCGGTCGCAAGGACGGGCCATGAGGATCGCGCATTAGGCCTTGAGCGCATCGTCCCGCGCTTCCATGCTTCACGATAAGGAAAAGCGTGTTTCAGCAGCTGCTCACGCCGGTCGCCGGTGCCCTGCTTCCGTCGTTTATCATCGCGACACTGCCGGTCGTCACGGTGCTGGTGCTGTTGGGCGTCCTGCGCCGACCAGCCTGGCAGGCATCGCTCGGCGGACTGATCGTTGGGCTGGTGATCGCCGTGGGTTTGTGGCAATTCCCGATCGGACTGGCGCTGGCGTCGATCGCAGAAGGCGCGACCTTCGCGGTGTGGCCGATCATGTGGATCGTCGTCAACGCGCTGCTCCTCTACAATATCGCCGTCAAATCGGGCCGCTTCGACCAGTTCCGCGAGTGGGTGATCAACCACTTACCGAACGACCGGCGCGTCATTCTGGTCGTGATCGGCTACTGCTTCGGCGCGCTGCTCGAANNTGCTCGAAGGGATCGCCGGTTTCGGCACGCCCGTCGCGATCACGAGTTCGCTGCTGATCGCTGTCGGGTTCCCCGCGCTCGACGCGCTCGTCTTCACGCTGATCTTCGATACCGCGCCGGTTGCCTTCGGCGCGCTGGGCGTGCCGATCACGGTTCTGGGCGCCGTCACGCATATTTCGCCGACGGTCCTGGGAGCGATGGTCGGACGGCAACTGCCGCTCTTCGCGTTCGCACTGCCGTTCTATGTGATGGGCGTGTACGGCGGGATCCGTTCGATCCGCGAGCTCTGGCCGATGCTGCTCGTGGCAGGCGGCGCATTCGGGCTCATTCAGTTCCTGGCCGCCAATTATATCAGCTACAGCCTCACGGATGTGTTGTCGTCGCTGGGCTCGCTGCTGCTCACATTGCTCTTCCTGCAGTATTGGCGCCCCCAGCCAAATCCGACGTACGCGGTGCGCGAAATGCCTTCATCGCATCGGCCGACCGTGGGAGTCGGCGCGGCATTCGGCGCGTGGATGCCATGGATCGTCGTCACCGTCGTCGTCATCGTGTGGACGACCCGTGAGATCTTCAAGATCGGCGACCTGAAAATCGCCTGGCCCGGTTTGAATAACGCCGTCGCGATCACGCTCTACAAAGGCACGCCGTACGTCGCCGTTTGGGACTTTCAACCGCTCGCGACGGGCACCGCGATTCTGCTCGCGGCGCTCGTCACGGCGCTGCTCGTGAAATTGCCGGCGGCCGCGCTCGTGGGCTGCATCCGCACGACTTGGAAGCAGAGCCGCATCGCGATCCTCACCGTCATGCTCATCATCGCGCTGGCGTATTTGATGAACTACTCCGGCTTGAACTATACGCTCGGCCTGGGGGTCGCGTCGGTCGGCTTGCTGTTCGTGCTGTTATCGCCCTTCCTGGGCTGGGTCGCGGTGTTCTTATCCGGCAGCGACACGTCGGGCAACGCCCTCTTCGGCAATCTCCAGGTCGTCGCGGCGAATCAGCTCAACCTCGATCCGGTACTGTTCGCCGCGACCAACTCGTCGGGCGGCGTGATGGGCAAGATGATCTC
>PLAE01000144.1 GCA_003134035.1 Candidatus Velthaea versatilis | reverse complement strand
TTCATTACGACTAAAGAGATTCCGATTGAGCTGTTTGCTCATCAGCCAGGCCGACATTCTCCGGTAGTTCGTGTCGAAGGCTTACCGTCTCCTCACGCGGAGAATCTCCTCCGGGAACTCGACTTCCACGGTCTCTTCGGCCTGCGCGAAGCAAACGCGACTTTTTTGACCCGAGTCTCCGACGACCTTCGTCGTTCACCCCGAGCGCTCCAAGCGTTCGTGAGCGTGTTGTCGACGGATATTGATGTCACCCTTGCCGATCTCGCGGAGGAGATAAAGCTCCGGCCGCCCGACGCGATTGCGAGCGAATTGATCGGCGAATCTTTTAGCCGTCTCGATAAACTGTCACAAACGATCATGCGAACGCTCGCCGTTTTTGAGCGCCCCGTGTCGCGTCTCGCCGTAGACTATGTGCTCGAGCCGTACGTTGGGAAAGTTGACGCTACCGCGGCTTTGAAGCGCCTCGTAAACATGTACCTCGTGAGAAAAGAGGGTTCCCAATACTACTTGCATCCAATCGACCGTTCGTTGATCGTACGCGTGACTTCGCATCAGACTCCGGACTCGACGTTCGATCTTGTGGGAGCCCGGTCACGGGCTGCGCAATATTTTGAGATATCTCGCAAAACGCCCGGAGATTGGAAAACGTTTGGCGACATTGAGCCGGTTCTCGCGGAATTCGATCTGCGCTCGGATCTAAAGGAGTGGGGAGCCGCGTTGGAGCTCCTCAATAGCATAAGGGACCCGCTCCGCCGCTGGGGCTATCAGGTCGAAGTCATCAAGCGGTATCAGCGCCTAGAAGCACGAGACTTGCCGCCGGAACTCGAATTGAAACGGCTCTTCGGAATGGGTTACGTGTTCTTGGCTACCGAAGAGTATGTGGAGGCGAACAAGTGCTTCGAAACCTCCCTCGAAATGATTCGCCAAAGTCCAGACATTGCATCTGAAGACGTCGTCCGGAGTCACCGCGCCTATCGAGCGATGGTCGTGCTTCATCTCGGAAGGCTCAGTGAGACGGCGACCGGAATGCGCGAGATGCACGCGTACGCGGTAACCCACAAGTTGATCGGCTGGCAGGCCGTTACTCTGCAGAATCTTGGCTTTGTCGCGTATTACCGCCGGCGCTTCGACGAAGCCCTGGAATATGTACAAGCATCGCTTGATTTGGAAACCGACCAGCGTCATATCGAAGCAGGAATCCATAACGTCGGATTGATGTATTTCGCGCTTGGAGATCTGCGCCAAGCACGGCAACATTTCGAACGCGCCAGAGATTTTTATCCAGTCACGCGCAATGTTGTTTGGAGAGCTTCGCATTTCGGTCGGCTCGGCGACTGCGCGTTTGCTGTCGGCGATACGGTCAGCGCGGCCCGCTACTTTCATGATGCGCTCGATCTACGCCGCAACGTCTCCTCGGCGAACGTCGTCATCAGCTTGCGGGACTTGGCCCGTTGCAAAATCCGCCAGAACGAGCTTGACGGCGCGGACGCATACTTGAAGGAGGCAATGACGGTCGCGGCAACGCGAAACGGGCACGTGCAGAGCATGGCGCGCATCCGAGAAGCGCAAGAGGAAGTGCTGATGCAGCAGGGCCGGTACGACGAGGTCGTCGACCGCGCTGAGGTGGCGCTAAACATGCCGGTGGAAATTGAGATCGGTCGTTGGCCGCACTATTGTAATTTGGCCAAGGCCAAGCTCTTCATGAGGGATTTCACGGGCGCTCGCGCGGCGTGCGAGCGCGCTTGGGAAGACACACGCGGGGGAGCCACCCCGCCGAGCGTAGCGCTGATCCTGGGACTCGCGCAATTCAGAAGCGGCAACGTCAATGCTGCTCGTGAAGCGCTCGGCGATGCGATTGCGTGTTCGCAAAAGCGCCTGCAGTTCGGAAGCGAGCTGGTTGACGATTTGGAAGTTGTAGCCCTGGCGAGGTTGGGTTTGGAGGCACTCTCGCCCACTCCGCAAGTCGCTGGGCCCGTGAGGGCGGTCGTCGCAGTGGCAAGACAAAATCTGGAGCCCGGCGTCGTCAACAATCGGATGGAACTGCTGCGCGTCGTTTTGGAACGCATCGACAAACGTATGCATCCGATCCTATCAAACGCCGTCATCGGCGTTGACGGGAGCGGACAAACGGATAGCTAGATGAAAGGGGACCAATAGCCGTGAGCCTGGTACCGATATCGCTTCCCAACGGATCGATTGCCCTTATCGAACTTGCCGACAGCGGCACGCCCGGGCGCCAGATTTCGACCGGAGGCAAGACGTATGATTTCTCATCGATCGGACCGTCCCTGGAGGGCGTTTCGCAGGTCGTCATCAACGCGATCAAGGCCGTTGCGCCGACGAGAGCGACGATCGAATTGAGCGTGGATTTCGAGCTTCGCGAGGGTGGTTTAGTTGCGGCTTTCGTGCGCGCGGCAACGAAAGGCACCGTGAAGGTCGCGCTGGAGTGGGCGAAAGATTCCAGCACCGCCAGCGACGCTAGTGTAACGGAGAACACCAGCGACGGTAATGCAACGGAGAACATCAGCAACGGGGCTTCAGTTGCCGGTTAAGATGTTGGGCTCGTCCGGCCTTTAAGTGGATTTGGTCAGGAGGTTCGGGCCTCCGCATATATCGCACTGACAGAGTCGCGCTTGGAACGGCGTCGGGCGACGTGACATTGCGCGCAACCAGGCCGTAGCAATAATCGAGGACCTTATATTGTCGGAGCGGATCGTTGCTCGGCGACGCTCAGCCTTGCGGTAAGGTTGGCACAAGTGTCGACTCGGGCGCGTCTGTGAAGAGCAGCGTCGTCAGAACGGACTACAGGCCCGCGAGTTCATCAATGTGGATAACTCGTCCGGCGGACGGTATCATGCGACGGCGCGATGAGGAACTGCCGGTCTACACGCGTTTGGGCGACGTTCGCGCCGTTGCCATCACCCAGGGTCAGATCGGCGACATCTTCCAAGCCCGCGGCGACTACGACGAAGCCCTGCGGACTCGCCGCGATGAGGAGCTGCCGGTCTACGCGCGTTTGGGCGACGTCTACTCCGTTGCCGTCACCCAGGGCAAGATCGCAGACATCTTGGTAATGCGCGGCGATCTCAACGAAGCGCTGCGCATTCGGCGCGAGGTGGAGTTACCGGTCTATGAGCGCCTCGGCAATATTTACAACATTGCCGTTACGCACGGCCGAATCGCCGACATCCTGCAGGAGCGTGGTGAGTTCGACGAAGCGTTACGCATCCGATGCGAGGAGCAACTGCCAGCCTTCATACGCCTTGGCGACGTCAGTGCTATCGCCATCACTCAGGGAAAAATAAGCGGCATCGCCGACTTACTCGAAGCTCGCGGGGATCTTGAGAAGCACTGCGCATCCGACGTGACAGTGAAGCTCACGTCACAATTCCAGCGGTAAGCGAAGATTTCTCGTCATTTCCAGGTTCGACTGCGCGTTCTGACTCCTAAACTCGACGAAAATCCGGAATGATCCCTCTACTTCGGGGTCCCGAACGCTCAGCGATAGAGCGATAGAGTGCGCCGTCTGTCCCGAAAAGGACCGTCTACGGGACGCTTTTGAGAGACGCGTTCGAAGGCGGCTTGGCGTGCTCTATAAATACGCCTCATGGTGTAGGCGAAGATGGTAGAGCGCCGACCTGGGTCATCAGGCCCAGAGTGTCCATGATGATGCGAGTGTCCTTGATGCGCCCATTTTCCAGGCGATCAAAAACAATACCCCAGACGCGCACAGGCCGGTCTGTTGCGGCCATTCCGAGAAACTCACCCTTGTGGGTACCGGTCCATTCAAACCGGCTGGCGACCTTATCGCCTTCCGTAATTTGCTCCTTGATGGAGAAAACGATGTCGGGAAAACCCGCGCGCATAGCGCGGAAGACATCCTTGAGACCTTCGAGTCCAGGACCCTGTCCGGGCAGTGGAACTTGCTCAACAACATCTTCCCAGACATACTGTGCTGCTGAGTCGATTTTCCCCTCGGTGATCACTTCGTCCACAAAGCGGCGGACGATTTCGGCGTTGTCTTGCGCCATTCAAATTCTCCTTCGAATGTCATGCTCTGATTTTAGCTGTTAGCCATTGTATATGTAATGAGCCCGGTTCACAGCCGACTGTTTTATTCGAGGTGTTTTCGTGCCGCCGGCAGCGACCGTGTCATTTTTAGCGGTGAATAAGCACGCTCTGGCGTCCCAATTTCTTTAAAACCTCTGTTTGCGGTATGACTTGCCGAGCCATGCACGCAGCGGGTTCGCGAGTTGTATTAATCCGTCCCAAGACGGAAAGAAACGTATCGGTGACGTGGTGCCAAGGCCGAGAGGTTAGATCCATGCGAAACGTGCCTACTCTTCAGGGCCACAATCATGAAGCTGTGGCCCTGACCGCGGACGGGGCGGCGCGCGGATATCCGTCTCCGCTGACAGGACGCAGCTCCCAAAACTGAGAGTGTGGTCCCGGCAGGTCGGAACCAGCGCCCCCACCGTCCGGGTCAACGGCAACGGCCCAGACCTCGTTAGTGCCGCAGCCGAGGTCCTGTCCGCCCTGAGGGAACCCCAACATTCGCCTGCACCAGCCGCTATTCGATTCGCCGACGCGGAGACAAAAACGGCCTGGAACTCGCCGCTCTCAAGAGTAGAGCATAAACGGCAATAACCGCGACTTCGCTTCCGATTCGTCCGTGCTGGAACGATGGGAAGGGCGTTAATCGAGCTGCCGGTTTGCATTCACGTACCGCGTGTCACGACACGACGAAGCATCGGTTGCTCATAGAGCGCGCCTCTGCAGGCAATCACCGCCATACCGAAAGTCCTATAGCTGCCCTGCTTTGGCCCGGCATCGCTTGAGCGCGACGGGGCAGATTTGGGTGTGAGGCATTTACTTTGAAAATCACGCTGAGCACCTCGAAATCGAGACCCCTCTGGGCAAAGGTCTTATGTTCCAATGGGCGGCGTCTCGGTTGCGGCTTTTCTTTGCGCAGCGTTCGTCGCGCCAGTGATCGTTGCCGTGAAGCTTGAAATACGCGACCGGAACGCGCGACGGCCTTACTTGTCCGGAAATTGATTTGGAAAATCAGCAAAACCACAATGTCTTACCGTTCAACATTTTGGAACGTTAGCCTCGCACGCATGTCGATCGTTGTAAAGCCTCACGTCGTAAAGCCTCACGTCGCGTGAATCAAGACGTCAATGGCCATGGCCGCATGCGGACCGGGACGCTGCCGCGTAGCACTCCGAGCGCGTCCGACATCGTACGCCGTCTCACTGCCATCGACGCGGTCACGGCCGCGTGGTGCGCGGCACTCGGCGCAATAGTGGTTGTTTTGATCGCCTTTCCACTCTCGGTGAAGCTGAACATCTGGCTAGACGAAGCGTTCACGCTCCATACGACCGGCGCCGGTCTCGGCATGGCGTGGTCCCAAGCTGTGAGATTCGAGGATCAGCCGCCGCTGTATTTCGTCATCGAGGCGGCGTGGCGGCGCTTAGACGAAGCCTCAACGACGTTTGCTCGGATTCCGTCCATTCTCTTTGCCGCCGCCGCAGTCGCCGTCATGGTTATTAGTGCTCATCGTGTTGCACCACGGACGCCGTCGCTCGTCGTTGGATTTATCGCGGCGTTTCATCCGGTCATCATTTGGGCGGCCGTCGAGATGCGCGTCTACGCGCTTGTACTGCTTATCGGTGCGGTGCTGACCTGGACGTTCTTTGAGGGCTTTCTTGCACCGGCGCCCTCGCGTCAGGCTAGAGTTTGGTATGTCATCTTCGCCTTGGGCGGGCTGTACACGCAGTACTTTGTCGGATTCCTGCTCGCGGCGCACGTCCTGACATTGATCGTGCTCAGGCGGCGCAGCCTCGTCGCGTCCCTTGGGCTCATGTCGATCGTAGCGGTCGGGTTCGGTCCGTTTCTCGGGATCACGCTGGCGCAAGTGCGGTCGAGCGGTGACTCCATCAAGCACGCTTCAATCGCGAGCGCGCTTCACCAAATCGTCGATGCCGTACTGCTCTATGGGTTTCCGCATGACCAGGGTTGGACGGGAATAGCCAAACTCGCCGGCTGTGGCCTCGTCGCCGCGTTGCTGTTCGCCATCATCGTTATCGGCCGGTCGAATCCGGTCGCTTCGGCGGCTGGTGGGGTCGTGCTGCAACTGGGCTTCGCAATAGCACTCTTCGCTCTGACTTTTGCCGTTGTTGGTGTGCCATTCGACCTCGTCCGCCACCTCATCGTCCTGCTTCCCTCGTCCGTGCTCCTTGTCGCCATGCTGCTCTCCTCGCAGCGCCGATTGAGAACGTTGGGCAGCGGCTTGACCGTAACGCTATTTGCAGCCTTGGCGCTGTCGATGTTTTGGTCCGAGTATCATTCACCAATGGCGAAGCTGGGCGATTGGCAACGCGTCGCCGCGATGTTTTCGGCAAGTGATCCGGCGACGCCGATCGCCGTGTTTCCGGCTGAGTTGAGCCTGCCGTTGCACGTGTATTTGCCAGTTGACGCGGTCCCGATTCCGCGGCCGATGCCGTTCGTACTCGGCTACGTCGCGGCAACGAGGCTGAGCGGGGAAGCCGACGTGGCCCGAGTGCTCGATCCGCTTGCAGCCCGTTCAGAACGCGTGTGGATCGTCACCCAAGACGAGTGCCGCCCATCGGACTTTGCCCTATACGACTATCACTGCGGATTCCTAGAGGCTTTTCTCGTTCGTCATTACCGGCGCGAGCAGACCGTCGTGTTCCGCGGAATCGAGGCTCGCCGATATGNNTTCGTGCCGGCATTTGTATGAAAGAAGGACGCTGACCCGTGAGCATCATGACGCTGGCTACGATCTTTGCCGCTGGATTCATCGTGATGACGCCCGTCGGACCAGTCTCAAGCATCTGCATTCGGCGCGCATTGATTTTTGGGCCACGAGCAGGCATTGCTGCGGGTGCCGGAGATGCGATCGCGGTTGCCGTGTATGCGTCCATCGGTACGGCAGGCGGTGCTTTCTTGCCGCGCTTTCTCGCACCGTTCACCATGTTTTGGCATCTCGCGATCTCGCTCGTCCTGTTAGTCGTTGCGATCTTGATGTGGCGCTCCCGGCCGATTTTGCCCAAAATTGCGGTGCAGCGGCGCGCTCATTTGGCGGGTGGATTTGGCGCAGCGCTCGCCCTGGCGCTGGCGAACCCCGCCGACATCGTCCTATTCGGCGCGCTCTTCGCGGGTCTCGGCATCGCGATCCGGACACCACTCGAACACGGGATATTCTTTTTCATGTTCTTCGCGGGAGGCATCGTCTACTGGATTGCGCTCGCGTTGTTTCTCAACCGTTGGCGTGACGGACTGACCACGGCCCGTTTGGTCTGGTTGAATCGCACCTGCTCGGGTTTCATGATCGTCGGGGCCGGTACGAGCTTATTTTCACTGGTGCGCGTTGGAAGCTAGGCGATGAAGAGTATGAAACGTATCCTAGGCTGGGTAACCCTCCTGGCAGTCGTGTTGGCGATGGGTGGATTGTTCGGGAAGCGTGGATTGGTCCTCACCTCGAACTTCGAGCAGTCCGCTACGACGGTCTGGTATTGCGCTGGCGAAGCCGTCAACGAACATGCCGACCCGTACCGCGTAGAACCGCTGCGGTCGTGCGAGAAGCGCTACGAGCCGATCCGAAAGTTGCCCTGGGTAGAACCGGCTCCGTTGCCGGGCTACGCGCTCGCGGCGTTTTCGCTTATGGCCCGGCTTCCGTTCGCTTTGGCGCGCACGCTGTGGTTTTATCTGCTGATCGCCGCCGTTGTCGTGAGCGCAATCGTGCTGGCGAGACTGACGCGTCTGCCGGTGCTGCTGGTCATGCTGTGCCTGGGGATGGCCGACGGGTATTTCAACTTGTTCTACGGGGAACTGCCGCCGCTCGCGGTAGCGGTGCTCGTCGTCGCGGCGGCACTCGGCACGTCGCAGCGCTATGTCGCGGCCGCGCTCGCGGCCTCGATTGCGATGATCGAGCCGCATCTTGGCCTACCCGCGTGTTTGGCGATGTTTGCGTGGTGGCCCGGCACACGTCGCACATTCATCGTGACCGCCGCTGGTCTGGCCGCGCTGAGCGTGGCCGCAATCGGCATCCCGGCGAACATCGAATACGTCACGGCCGTGCTGCCGGCGCACGCAGCGTCCGAGATCGCCGCGCAAGATCAGTACAGTCTTAGTCGGCTCCTCCACATATTGGGCGTCGCCGATGCGGTTGCGTTGAAAGCCGGCAGCGCGTCATATCTGATCATGACGCTTCTGGGCGTGGCGCTTGCGCGCCGGATTGCGTCGGCGATCGGGTCGGATGCTCTCATCGTGCTGCTGCCGCCGGCTACGGCCCTACTGGGCGGACCGTTCGTTCACGACATCCAAATGGCGGCTGCGCTTCCGGCGGCGATCATTTTGGCGGCGTCGACGCGTCCACCGTTGCTGCTGCGCACGTTTGCGCTCGTGGCGCTGGTCTTCCCGTGGCACGCGTGGAGTCTGGCAAATCTGCACGGTCAAGTCGGCCTGTTGGAGATGGGCGCGGTCGCGGCGGCGGTGCTCGTCGCAACGCGGACCCAGCCGGTTCGCATCCGCACGTGCGCGGCGGTCCTTAGCGTCGCGGCGTGCGTCGTCATCGGTTCGTCGATCGAGGCGGTTCCCCGGATGCGAGTTGGGCCCCCGACGACCATCATGCGAGCCGCAATCTCGCCGACAGATCTGAGTTCGACCAATTGGGCGGCATTCGTTTCGCGCGACCACGCGTACTCGACTCCCGACGTGCGTGACGTCCTCGAGAAGATACCGCTCTGGCTGGGACTTATCGCGCTGACGTCCATGGCGGCGGCGCTGCCCTGGAGCAGGCGCCGGATGGACGCGGCGTTTCGCGAGTCTGCGCCGCTTGGCTTTGCGCCGCATCTGACCCGGGGACGCTAAACCGTTCCAGCACCGGCCTGGCCGGCTCCAATATCTCCCCAATCCGCACCAGCAATCGAATCCCGCTCAGCGTGGAAGTAATTCACTGATATGACGACGACGGTCGCCGCAAGACGCGGCGAGATTTCATTTCTGTATGGTATCCGCGGCCTCTCCTCGCTGTATATTTTGCTTTTCCATTTGAATTATATCGTTCTCGCGGCATTCCGCGGCAAGGTTGATCCGCTGTATGCGTCCTTGACGGATTGGATGCGGGTTGGCGATTTCCGGGTCGGCGCATTCTTCGTGATCTCCGGCTACTTGCTTACGCTGCCGACGCTCAAGACACCGGACTGGCAGTTGCGCGATGGGATCTCTGGATTTCTCGCGCGTCGGGTTGAGCGTCTGGTGTTCCCTTACTATGTTGCGATGGCCTTATCGGTCGTTCTCTACGTCGCCTGGCGGTACGTCATCGGGAGCCCGCCGGGGCTGCATGGCACCCTCGCGGGAGTCGTTACTCACCTGTTGCTCATCCACAACCTCGATGCGCGGACGAACCTGCTTATCAACGACACGCTCTGGAACGTTGCCTTGGAATTCCAGTGTTATCTGCTCTTCGTCTGGATTTTGTTGCCGATCATGCGTCGATTCGGTCCGCTGGCCCAGTTATTCGCCGCTGCCGTAATTGGCCTCGGACCTCACTTTCTGCTCAACGGCTTTCTCGATTGGACGCGCCCGTGGTTCATTACCCTATTCGCGATGGGCGTCGCGGTCGCAGCAATCTCGAACGTCGCGCATCCCGAACTCAAACTCTATGAACGCTGCATTCCTTGGGGGACGGTCTGGATCGTCGTGTCGATAGCGACGTTGATCGCCATCGTGGCGTCGGGCGTCGATACGCCGTACGGGGCAGGCTGGCCGCAAAATCTCTTACTCGGGGTGGCCGTTAGCGCGTTCTTGGTATTCACGCGCCGTGGTTTGTCGGGTCCCGCTGCCGTGTTTGCGCGGCCGGTAGTGCGCTTTCTGGAATTGCCGTTTTTGTGCAAGCTGGGGCGTTTCTCGTACAGCACGTATCTCATCCACTATCCGATACTGCGGCTGGCGGCTGGTATAACCGCGTTGTGGACAAGCAGCATCTGGTACCTCGGCGCCTTGAGCTTTTTCGTTTACGCTCCCATCACGCTGCTCGTTGCGTACGGCTTTCACGTAAAATTCGAGTTGCCGTGGCAAACCCGGCGCGTTTTCCGTCCACGGCGGGGTTTCCGCCAAGCATCGGCTGCTGAGGGCAGCGCATAAACGAACAGCCGCAGCCATGACGGGCGCTCGTGTCTCGCCCGCCGATCGCTGCTTGCAGCCCTGGCGCAACGTGTTTGCCGCCGAGTGTCGAACATGGTGGTCGACTCACGCCATGGCCGAGTCGTTTTAGCCGGGCCACGCTTGGCAAGTCGGGGGATGTTGGGATGAAGATTCATGTCGGCTATGAGCTGATCTACGATCTCCCGCAGCCGACGCCCATGATCGCCGTCTTGGGCGTGCATTTTACCCGGGCGTCCGATGTGATCGTGCCGGATTTTCTCACGGCGAACCCTCCTGTACCGATCGTTAATTATCGCGACGGCTTCGGCAATTGGTGCAGCCGCATCGTCGCGCCGCCCGGGCGCATCACCTTGTCGGGAGACGGCATCGTTCGGGATTCGGGCTTGCCGGATGTCATCGTCGCGTCGGCACTGCAACACGAGGTCGAAGATTTACCGGCCGAGACGCTCGTATTTCTACTTGGCAGCCGCTATTGCGAAACGGACCGGCTGTCGAGCGCGGCGTGGTCGTTATTCGGCAATACGGCGCCCGGCTGGTCGCGCGTGCAAGCGATTTGCGATTTTGTCAATCACCACATCGCTTTCGGCTACGAGCACGCGCGCGCGACCATGTCGGCGTGGGAAGTTTTCCACGAACGCAACGGCGTGTGCCGCGACTACGCGCACCTGGCAATCGCATTTTGCCGCGCGATGAATGTTCCGGCGCGTTATTGCACCGGCTATCTCGGCGATATCGGCATGCCGCCGCCGTACGGCACGATGGATTTTGCGGGCTGGTTCGAGGTCTATCTCGGGGATCGATGGCACACGTTCGATGCGCGCAACAACATGCCGCGGATCGGCCGCGTGCTCATCGCGCGAGGCCGGGATGCCGCCGACGTTGCCATTACCACGACCTTCGGGCCCAACCGGCTTGTGAAGTTCACGGTCTGGACCGATGAAGTCCGCTAGGCGCAGTGCGCAGTCCGGCGGGCTGCGGAGCCGGCTAACGAGGAAGTAATCCGGCTGCTTGCTCGGCGCTCGCCGATCCGTGGCGCCCGCAGCCGATTCATGCAGCGAACGGCGCCGGAGGAGTGCCGACGGCATGAACGGCCAACCGGCTCCAACCGGCATGCCGTTCGAGGTGTTTTCGTTCTCATTTGGTTCCTTGAAAGGAGAGGAGCGCGGGCGAGCGGTGCTGTTTCCGTTAGTCATCGGGTCCGCCAGCAAGAACTCCAAGCGATTTCGACGCAGGGAACCACCGCCGCACCGATTATACAAGGGGCGCAACCACCGTTGCGCTAGTGAGCACGAAGATGGACGTCGCCACCCCTAAAGCCGCGATTCTCGAAGCGCGTGGAATATCCAAGACCTTCGGCCGGGTGACGGCCCTTAGCGACGCCACTTTTTCCGCTTACGCGGGCGAGGTCTCCGCGATCGTCGGCGATAACGGCGCCGGTAAATCAACGTTCATCAAGATTCTCTCGGGCGCGATTGCTCCGTCCGGCGGGGATTTCTTGCTCGACGGCAAGCCGGTGCACCTCACGTCGCCGCAGGATGCGCGCGATCACGGGATCGAGACGGTCTATCAAGATCTGGCGCTGGCGCCGTCACTCGATGTCGCATCGAATCTTTTTCTCGGTCGGGAAGCCCGTCTGCCGGGGATTTTAGGCCGGCTCGGATTTCTCGACGACCGCCTGATGCGCGCGCGCGCCCGCCAGGAACTCGAAGACTTGCAAGTCGGGCTGTCATCGGTGTCGCAGCCCGTCTTCACGCTCTCCGGAGGTCAGCGACAAGCGATCGCCGTCGCCCGGGCCACGGCATGGGGAAAGCGCATCGTCATCATGGACGAGCCAACCGCGGCCCTCGGCGTGCGCGAATCGGCGATGGTGCTCAAACTGATCGAGCGGATCAAGCAAAACGGCGTCGCCGTGATCATGATCAGCCACAGCATGCCCGAAGTCTTCGAGGTCGCCGATCGGATCACGATCTTGCGCCTGGGGCGCACCGTGCGGCAGATGCGGCGTGATGAGACGACGATGACCGACGTCGTGGCGTTCATGACCGGCGCATCGGTCGAATTCGTCCAGGAGATCGAGCGCTAACCGATGAGCAAAACCGCGACCGCGAACCCGCCGGCCAAGAGCGCGGCGCCGCGTAACATCTTCGCGCGCTCGACCAACCTCTACATCTTTTTCGTGCTGATCGCGCTGATCGCGTTCTTCAGCCTCATTAGTCCGAATCACGCGTTTTTCGATCGCGGGAATTTCGTCAACATTGCTTGGGACACGGCCGAAATCTTGCTGCTTGCGATCGGCGAGACATTCGTCATCATTACCGCGGGCATCGACCTCTCCGTCGGCACGGTGCTCATGCTCTCGGGCGTCGTCGCGTCATGGGTGATCGCGCAGATGGGCGGGCCGCCGGCGCTCGTTGCGAGCGGACATTTTCCAAACGCCGGAACGGCGATCCCGCTCGGCATCGCCGTCGCCATCGTGATCGGCGGTATCGCCGGTCTGATCAATGGTACGCTGGTGACGCGGTTGCGGATGCCGGCCTTTATCGTCACGCTCGGCGTGTTCAGCATCGCCAATGGTTTGGGCGATCTGGTCAGTTCGAGCGGCGCGGCGGGTCAATCGGCGATTCCGCCCGTCCCCGAGAGTTTCGCCAACACCTTGGGGAACGGCAACCTCGTCTTTGGGCTGCCGACGCTCGTCGTCATCGCGGCCTTTATCGCGCTGGTCACCCACGTAGTCCTCACCCGCACGCTCTTCGGTCGCCGCACCTTCGCGGTTGGCAGCAACCCCGAAGGCTCGCGCCTTGCGGGCGTCCCCGTCACGAGCCATCTCATTTGGGTGTACACGTTCGCCGGATTCATGGCCGGACTCGCGGGCATCCTCGACCTCGCGCGCTTCCATGCCACCGATATTCAGGGCCATAGTCTGGACAATCTCGATGCGATCGCCGCGGTCGTCATCGGCGGCACGAGCTTGTTCGGCGGGACCGGCTCGATCTTGGGCACGGTCATCGGCGCGTTCATTCCAACGGTGTTGCGGTACGGCTTCACCATTCAAGGCATCTCGTCGTTTTGGCAAGACGTCGTCGTCGGCGCGATTATCATCGTCGCCGTTCTGTTCGATCAGATCCGGCGCCGCCGGGTTACCTAATCTTCGTTTTCATACCTGCTTCATAAGGAGAACGAATCAGTATGTTCAAGCGACTCTTCGGCGTCACGACCTTCGCGGCGCTGGCCGGCATCTGCGCCTTATCGGTGCCCGGCGCCATGCCGCGGGCAAACGCGGCGGCGCCGTACAAAATCGTCTTAATCGCCGGTATCGCATCCGACGCCTTTTACATCACCATGAATCACGGCGCGCAAGCCGAGGCGCAGAAGGACGGAGCCACGGTTCAATACAGCGGGTCGTCAGCCGCATTCAGCCCGTCCACGCAACTGCCGTTTCTCAATGCGGCGATCGCGCAAAAACCCGATTTCATCTTGATCGCGCCGACGGACAAAGTTGCATTGCAAGCGCCGATCGCGCAGGCCGTCGCCGCGAAGATCCCGGTTATTTTGGTCGACACGACCTTAAACGATCCGTCGATTGCGGTCACCACCATCTCATCCGACAACGTCGCCGGCGGAGCGAAGGTCGCCGACGCCTTGGCCGATGCGATCGGCAAGACCGGCAAGGTGGCGGTCGTGAGTGTCTCGCCCGGCGTGAGCACCACCGACGAACGCGTCGAAGGCTTTAACAAGCAGCTCGCAACCTATCCGTCCGTGAAAAGTCTTGGGGTCACGTTTACGGGCGATAATCCGACGCGTGCCAACACCGTGCTCAAGGGTCTGGTCGCCGCCAATCGCGACCTTGCCGGGGTCTTCGCGACCAACACGCAGACCGGCACCGGCGTTACCGCGGCTTCGCGTGAGCTGGGGCTCTCGGGCAAGCTTAAACTCGTCGAGTTCGACACCGAACCCGTGCAAGTCGAGGGCTTGAAAGCCGGAACGATCACGGCCCTCGTGGCGCAAGATCCGTATAATATCGGCGAACTTGGGGTCCGCTACGCGGTGCAGTATCTCAAGGGTAAACGCGACTTCGACAAGCACTACGGCACCGGTGAAGCCATCATCACCAAGGAGAACGTGGACAGCCCCGACACCAAGAAATATCTCTATGCGCAATAGACCGTAAGCCCAGGAACCGGGGCCGCACGCGCTGCGGCCCCGTTGCCTAGGCCGTCGAACGGCGGGTACGCTCGGCCTTCGATCTCAGCAATGACGCCATTACCGGCAGCGCCTTCGCCGCACGCCGCCGCGGATTCCGGCACGGACGCGCGCGAGGGCGACGACGTGGTAGAATCGATTATCGACCGGTGATGCTCCGCCGGCATCGCGCGACGCAGTACGCCGCTAACCACGTCGAGCGAGAAGAAGGGGCGCGCGATGCATTCCCAGCGTATCCGACGAGCATCACTCTTGGAGAAAGTCACCAGTGCCGCGGACGCCGCGACGTTTATTCGCAACGGGATGACCGTTGGGATCAGCGGTTTTACCCGTTCGGGTGATGCGAAGGCGGTTCCGCTGGCGCTGGCCGCGCGTGCCGCGAACGAAGAATTGCGCATCACCTTGATGACGGGTGCGTCGCTGGGGAACGACGTGGATCGCATCCTGACCGAAGCGGGCGTCCTGGCGCGTCGCCTGCCGTTTCAAGCCGATCCCGTTCTGCGCCGAGCGATCAATGCCGGCACGGTGATGTTCGTCGACCAGCACTTGAGCGAGACCGTCGAACTGCTGCGCAGCCGTCAGATGGGGCCGATCGACGTCGCGATCGTCGAAGCGGTCGCCATCACCGCCGACGGCGCCATTGTCCCGACGACGTCGGTCGGTAATTCGGCGACCTTCGCGATTCTGGCCGACAAGGTGATCGTCGAAATCAACGCATCCCAGCCGGCCGAACTCGAAGGGATGCACGATATTTACATTCCGACCCGCCGGCCGCACCGGGAGCCGATCCCGATCGTGTTGCCCGAGAGCCGCGTGGGAGTACCCTACATCGCGATCGATCCGAGCAAGATCGCGGCGATCGTCATGACGCAGAAGCTGGACTCGTCGGCGAACGTTCTGCCCGCCGACGACGATACCGACCGCATCGCCGGGCATCTGATCGAGTTTCTCGAGCACGAAGTGCGCCTGGACCGGATGACCCGCGCGCTCCAGCCACTCCAGGCGGGGATCGGAACGATCGCCAACGCCGTGATGCACGGCCTCATCGACAGCCCGTTTCACGATTTGAAGATGTACTCCGAAGTGCTGCAAGACAGCACGTTCGAGCTCTTCGATTCGGGCAAACTGATCTTCGCATCGGGTTCGTCCATCACGCTCTCGGAAGCCAAATATGCCGAGGTGATACCCGCGATCGGCAAATACCGGAGCCGGCTCATCTTGCGGCCGCAAGAGATCAGCAATCATCCCGAAGTGATTCGCCGCCTGGGACTGCTGTGCATCAACACCGCGCTCGAATGCGACATCTACGGGAACGTCAATTCAACGCACGTGAACGGTACCCACATGATGAACGGGATCGGCGGTTCGGGCGACTTCGCGCGCAACGCATCGATCGCGTTCTTCGTGACGAAGTCGCTGGCGAAAAACGGCGCCATCAGCAGCGTCGTGCCGATGGTGACCCACGTCGATCACACCGAACACGACGTCGACGTCCTCGTCACCGAGATTGGCCTCGCGGACCTGCGCGGCTTGGCGCCGCGCGAACGCGCGCGCCGCATCATCGATCATTGCGTGCACCCGCAGTACCGAGACCGGCTCGACGATTATTTCGAGCGGGCGGCGCTGCATGGTGGCCACACGCCGCATTTGCTCGATGAAGCATTTTCCTGGCATCTGAACTACATGCGGCACGGAACGATGAACTGGCCGCCCCAGCCTACCGTGGCGCTCGCTTCCCTGAGCTAGCTGCGAGCCCCGAAACCCAATGACGCCCAGCGCGGCGCGTCGTGCCAGGCACGAATCGCTTCGGCCACCGACCAAGCTTGCGCGAAGGCACCGCGGGCCGTGAATGGCGCGTCGCCGTCGGCGATTTCGCCGAGCGTTCCGACCGCCTGACCTTCGAGCGCATCGCCATACGCGTCGAGAAAGCGTCGCGCGCCCGGCGCATCGTCGTACGCGCGTGCGTACGCGGTCGCGAATACTCCAAGCAGCCAGAGCCATGAGGTCCCCTGATGGTACGCGCCGTCGCGCCCCCGGGGCGAGCCACCGTACGTGCCGATATAGCCGGGTTCGGACGGCGCGAGACTGCGCATCCCCGTCGACGCGAACAACCGCGCGCCGCAGACGCGCACGACCGCACGGCTGCGTTCGAGGTCGAGCGGCGAATGCGGCAGCGACACGGCGAAGAGCGCATTGGGGCGCAGGCTGGGGTCGTTGCCGCCCGGGCCGTCGAGGACGTCGTAGCAATAACCGCGCTCGGCGTTCCAATAGCGCTCGAAGCCCGCGGCGGCGGCGTCAGCGCGCTGGGCGTAGAGCGAACCATCGACGCCGGCGCGCGGCGACAGAGCGGCGAGCTGCCGCAACGCGTTGTACCACAGCGCCGCGATCTCGATCGGTTTGCCGATGCGCGGCGTCACCACCCAGTCGCCCACCTTGGCGTCCATCCACGTAAGCTGGACGCCCGGCTCGCCCGCGTAGACGAGTCCGTCGGCCGGATCGACGTGAATGCCGAAACGTGTTCCGGCGCAGTACGCGCGAACGATCCCGTCGAGCACGGGGAAGAGCGCGCGCAGCGTCGCGGTGTCGCCGGTCGCTTCGACGTACGCGGCCACCGCCTGGACGTACCACAGTGCGGCGTCGACGGTGTTATACTCCGGTGTCTCGCCGCTATCGGGAAAATAGTTGGGCAGCATGCCGCCGTCGACGTACGCGGCAAACGTCGTCAAAATCGTGCGTGCGATCTCGGGCCGCCCGGTTCGAAGCGTTAGTCCCGTCAGCGCGATCATCGTATCGCGCCCCCAATCACCGAACCACGGATAGCCCGCGATGACCGAGAGCGCAGCGGGGTTGTCATGCAGCGGCCGAGCGACGACGAACTGATCCGCGGCCAGCACGCACCAACGCAACCACGCCGGCGCCTGCGCTGCCTCGAAACACACGCCTTGCCAACGCTTCACGAGGTCGAGCTCCCGCTCGTGCTGCCGCTGCAGCGACCCGGTTGCTTGGCCGGGATCGCGCGCGCGATCGCTCGCGACGAAGTTGACCGATTCGCCGGCCGCGAGCGTGACGTTGAACTCGGCCACGCATAAGTGATCGTCGAGGTCGTCGAGTCCTCGCTCCGTTTCGCGCACGAGGCGAAAGTCGCGATACCACTCGTGCAGCGGCGCGCAGCCGCCGCGATCCGCTGCGATGTAAAACGGGCGCGCGCCGGCGAACGCTTCGACGCGCACGCCGCCGGCCGCCGCCGAAACGTCCATCCGCCAGTCGCCGGCCCGCGTGGTTGCGTGGAAGTCGCGGTAATTTGCGAGCGCGCGCACCCGCAACTCGATGCCGCCCTGGCCGCGCAACTGCGTGTAGCGCACGAAGGTCGTGTTCGAGCCGTGATCCATCCACAGGCGCTTTTCGAGCAGGGCGTCGCTCACGGCGTACTCCCACACCGGCACCGAACCATCCAGCCTGAAACGTTCGATGTACGCATATCCGCGCGGTGCGAGCGTACCGTCGCGCCACCGGTTCGCCGCGAGTTCGTGCGCCGCACCCAAATAGCGCGCGATCTCGTCAAACGCTGCCAGCATGAGGGTGCGGCCCACCGGCGGTTTGAGCGCGGCAAGCAGCAGCCCGTGGTACCGGCGGGTCAGGGTTCCGGCGATCGTGCCGCAGGCGAACCCGCCCAGGCCGTTGGTGACCAGCCATTCGCGGCGTTCGGCGTCCGCCAAGTTGCCGCACGTCGAGCGGCCGAACTCAAGCGAGGGCACGTTCAGCTTGCGTGACCCCGAAGCGCTCGCGCAGGTGGTCGCCGACGCGCAGCGCGTTCGCCATGATCGTCAACGCCGGATTCACGGCCGTGCTCGAACAGAAGAAGCTGCCGTCGACGACATAGAGATTGTCGAGTTCGTGCGCCTTGCAATTGACGTCGAGCGCCGACGTTTGCGGGTCGTGCCCGAAGCGGATTGTGCCGTTTTGATGCGCGACCCCCGCGATCGGAATCTTCTTGCCGAGGTACAGTTCGTTGGGGATCAAGCGAGTTTCGCAGCCGGAGTGCGCGAGCAATTCCTTGAGCTTGGCCAGTAACCGGCGATGGCCCTCGAGATTGTTTTCGGTATAGCTCAACACGATCCGGCCGTCGGCGCGCACCGTGACACGATTGTCGGGGTCCGGCAAGTCTTCCGATGTGAGCCAAAAATCCACGGCGTGGTCGGCCAACTCGCGCAGCGCGAATTCCGGTGCGAAGCGGGCGTCACCCTTGAATTCAGCCGACTCGGATTTGCCCAGCATTTGGAAGTGTCCGAGCGGGTACGCGAAATCGTCCGTCCCGTAATAATAATCGTTGACGCCGAGCGTCTTCTGAAACACCGTCGGGTTCCGTCGCTTCGACACCGCGACCATCGCCGAATTATTGTGCGCCATGTAATGCCGGCCGACGACGTCCGAACCGTTGGCGAGTCCGCGCGGGTGCGCGTCGTTCGCCGAGCGCAGCAGCAGCGCCGCCGAGTTGACCGCGCCCGCGGACAGGATCACGACACTCCCTTGGTAACGCGCTTCGCCGCCGTTGCGCGCGACGATCACGTCCGTTGCGGAACGGCCGCTCGCATCCGTTTCGATCCGCTTGACGAACGCGCCGGTTTCGAGGGTGACGTTCGGGTAGGCGAGCGCCGACCGGATGCAGATGACGTGCGCGTCCGCTTTGGCGTCGACCAGGCACGGAAAGCCATCACAGGTACTGCAGCGGATGCAGCGGCTCGCTTCGGGGTCCGCTTCGTCCAGCATCACGCCCATCGGAAGCGGAAACGGATGCAGGCCGAGCTTTTGGAAATCGCGCTCGAGTTCAGCGACGCGCGCTTCGTGTGAGACGGGCGGGAAAAGGTACGGCGCGCTTGCCGGCGGTTCCGTTGGATCGAGGCCGTGCTCGCCGTGAACGCGATACAAATGCTCGGCCCGCGTATAGTACGGCTCGAGATCGTCGTAGGAAATCGGCCAGGCGGGCGAGATTCCGCCGTAATGCTTCACCTCCTCGAAGTCGGTCTTGCGAAAGCGCAGGAGCGCCGCGCCGTAGAACTTCGTGTTGCCGCCCACATAATAGTGGATGCCCGGCCGGAACGGCCGTCCCGACCTGTCGAACCACTGCTCGTCGGCCGTATAGCGCCCGTCGTTGAAAACCGCCTGGGCATTCCAATTCTCCTTTTCGCGGCGCAGATACTCGCCGCGCTCGAGGATCAGGATCCGCAGCCCGGTGGGGGCGAGCGCGTGTGCGAGCGTCGCGCCGCCCGCGCCGCTGCCGATGATGATGGCGTCGTAGGTCATCGTGCCACCACCTCGACGAGCCGATCGTCCGTCGACGTGCGCGACAACGGATCTTTTTCCTGGCCGCAGTACTCCGCGCACTGCTGGATCAGCTTGGCGACAAGTCCGGTCCAGCCGGTCTGGTGGCTGGCGCCGATGCCCGCGCCGTTGTCGCCGTGGAAGTATTCGTAGAACGGCACGTAGTCGCGCCACTGCGGATCGAGCGCGAAGGTATCGTTGCCGCCGAAGACCGGGCGCCGCCCGTCGTCGCCGCGCCGGAACGTGTCCATCAATCGGTGTGAAAGTTCGGCCGAAACCTCCCACAGCGTCAGGTATCGCCCGCTGCCGGTCGGACACTCCACTTTCAAATCATCGCCATGATAGTAATGGAACTTCTGCAGCGCCTCGATGAGCAAGAAGTTGAGTGGAAACCAGACCGGCCCGCGCCAGTTCGAGTTGCCGCCGAAGAGCCCGCTGGACGATTCGGCCGGCTCGTAGTCGACGCGATACTGCGTGCCGGTCACGTCGAACACATACGGACGCTCCGCGTGAACGCGGGAAACCGCGCGCAGGCCGTGCGGCGAAAGAAACTCCGATTCGTCGAGCATCGTTTTGAGGATCTCCCCTAAGCGCGACTTTCCGACGATCGAGAGCAGACGGCGCTCGCCGATGCCTTTGGTTTCCATGCACGCCACGCTCTCTTTGAGATCGGGCCGGTTCTCGATGAACCAGCGCATCCGCTTCTCGAATGACGGCAAGCGCGCGAGCAGCTCGGGCTCCAAGATCTCGACGGCCAGCAGCGGAATGAGGCCGACCATCGAGCGCACCTTGAGCGGTGTCTGCGAGCCGTCGGGGAGCGCCAGCACGTCGTAATAGAAGCGGTCGTCTTCGTTCCACAAGCCGGCCATCCGCGCACCGCTGGCATTCATCGCGTTCGCGATATAGAGAAAGTGCTCGTAAAATTTGGACGCGACGTCCTCGTACACCGGGTTAACGCGCGCCAGTTCGAGCGCGATCGCGAGCATTCCCAGCGAGTAGAACGCCATCCAGCTCGTTCCGTCGGATTGGTCGAGGTGACCGCCCGTCGGAAGTTCCGCGCTGCGGTCGAAGATGCCGATATTGTCTAGGCCCAGAAAGCCGCCGGCGAAGACGTTGTTGCCCGCGGCGTCCTTGCGGTTGACCCACCAGGTGAAATTGAGCAGCAGCTTCTGAAACACGCGCTCGAGGAAGGCGTAATCGGCTTCGCCGGACATCTTGCGGTCGATCCGGAAGACGCGCAGCGCCGCCCACGCGTGGACGGGCGGGTTCACATCGCCGAACGCCCACTCGTACGCGGGGATTTGACCGTTGGGGTGCATGTACCATTCGCGCGTCAAGACCGTCAGCTGCGACTTGGCGAAATCGGCGTCGATCATCGCGAGCGGCACGACGTGGAAGGCGAGATCCCACGCGGCGAACCACGGGTACTCCCATTTGTCGGGCATCGAGAGAATATCGTCGTTATAGAGATGCACCCACTCGCGGTTGCGCCCGTGCTTGCGGCCGGCGGGCGGCGGCGGCTGGGCCGGATCGCCCTCGAGCCAATCGCGCACCACGTAGTGATAGAACTGCTTGCTCCAGAGCATCCCGGCCAGTGCTTGGCGCTGGATGGCAAGCGAGTCGTCCGAGATCGGAAACGGATTGAGGCCGGCGTAAAACGCATCGGCTTCGCGGCGACGTGCCGCGAGCGTCGCCGCGAACGTGGTGCCGAGCGGGTCGGCAAGATCGCTGCGATCGGCAAGGCGCAGCCGGATCGTTTTGGATTCACCGGGTTCCAGCGAGACGATGTACCACACCGACGCTTTGGTGCCGGTGTGCTCCGGATTGACCGCCGCGAGGTTGCCCGCAACGACGCGTTCGTGGATGCCGTCCTTCACGTACGGCGTCGGGTTGGGCGTGCCGTACAGCCGTTCGGCGTTGGTTTCGTTGTCGGTGAACAGCGGCTCGCCGCCGGCCTGCGCGTACAACCGGTATTTTCCGAGCGTCGCGTGCTCGGCGTCGATCGCGACGCCGGCGCCCGGTGACGACGCGTCGCGCAGCGACGGACGCGCGCCCGCGGATTTCCACGACCAGTCGTTGCGGAACCAGAGCGTCGGCAGCACGTGCAGTGACGCCGGCTCGGCGCCGCGATTGACGACCTCGATTTCGATCACTAGATCGTCCGGCGCCGCTTTGGCGTACGTCGCGAAAACGTCGAAGTACCGGCTTTCGGCGAAAACGCCCGTGTCGATGAGTTCGTATTCGGGCTGCGTGCGCCCGCGGCGCGCGTTTTCCGCGACCAGATCGGCATACGGAAACGCCGCCTGCGGATACTTGTAAAGCGCTTTCATGTAGGCGTGGCTGGGAACGTTGTCGAGGTAGAAGTAGTAGTCCTTAACGTCCTCGCCGTGATTGCCTTCGTTGCCCGTCAGGCCGAATGCGCGTTCCTTGAGAATCGCATCGGCGCCGTTCCAGACCGCGACCGAGAAGCAGAGCCGTTGATGGTTATCGCTGATGCCCAGCAGGCCGTCTTCGCCCCAGCGGTACGCGCGCGAGCGGGCCTGATCGTGCGAAAGGTAGTTCCAAGCCGAACCGCCGTCGCTGTAATCTTCGCGAACCGTACCCCATTGGCGTTCGCTCAGGTACGGCCCCCAGCGGCGCCAGTGAGCCGTATGCAGTCGCGCGTCGGCGAGCCGCGCCTTCTCGGCGCTCGCCGTACCGTTCGCCGCGGTCGCGCTCATGCCGACACCTCGCAATACACTTTGATGACGCCTTTTCCGTTGTTCAAGGTGTGGAGCAAGTCTTCGTACGACTCGAGCCCTTTGACCGGATGAGTCAGTAGCCGCGCGAGCCAGCCCGGCCACGTCAGTTCCGCCCGCGCGAAATCGCTGACGCCGAACTCGAAATGTTCGCGGCTCGCGTTGACCGTTCCGACCATCACTTTGTTGCCGAGTACGAACTCGAGATTGAGCCGGTCGGCGTCGACCGAAACGGTATGCTTGCCACCGGTGACGCTCGAGAGCACGAGCACGCCATTTTTTCCGAGCTCGGCGAGTGCCTCGAAAGCGATCGGGGCGTAGCCGGTCGCCTCGAAGATGATATCGTACGGCCCCAGCTCCGTGCCGCTTCCCACGAACGGCCGCTCCGCGACCGCGTGATAGTGGGCCCCGATCGCTTCGAGCAGATCCGCATTGAGATACGGGCGTCCGGTGTTGGCGAACGTATGCACCTCCATGCCGCGCAGGCGCAGCGCCATCGTCGCGAGCAGCCCGACCGTCCCGGCCCCTAACACCGCGGCGCGCCGGGGCCGCCACACCGGAAAACGCCGCTGAATTTCGTACGCCTGAGCGATGCCCTTTTCGATGACGCTGGCCGGCTCGAGCAACACGCCCACGGAGCGCAAGCCGGCGGGAACGACGACGACGTTCTCGTCGCGTTCGACGTAGTGTTCGGTGAGGTAGCCGTGGCGCAAGTTAATGCCGCGTTCGAAGTAGGTGTCGTCGGTCGTCACGTCGGCACGGCCGACCGCGTCGTAGACGCTCGTGCCCGGCCGGCGCACCGTTGCGACCACGAAGTCGCCGGGCTGCACGCCGAACGCTGCGCTCCCGACGGCTTCGACGATACCGAAACTTTCGTGACCGGTGATCAGGTAGTCGTCGCCGGGCGGCGGCGAACCGTACTCACCCGCGAGAATTTCCTTATCGGTGCCGTCGACGCCGACCGCGAGCACGCGCACGAGGACGCCGTGCCCGTCATCGATCACATCGACCGCCGGTTTAGCGATCTCAATGAGTCGCGCCCCGCCGGCGGCCGGGAAGATCGCGACCGCCTTCACGACGCGCGACCCGCATCGCGGGCGCCGGCATTCGCGAAATAAAAGCCGCTGGTGGAAAAACGACACGCATGAATCATGTGGCAACTATAGCGGGCCGGGGCCTTTCGGCGCGTAAGCGTCATTACACAATATCTCCTAAGCGAAGAACGACCCGCCGCTGCTGCAAACCGCTTTGCAAACGACGACCGGAACGTGCGAACGCGCGTCTGCCTTTGAACGCGCCGGCGAGCGTTTCGGAGCACGGGTCCGGCGACCATGCCGGTCAACGATCTTGTCAAAAGCGCGCCCGTCGATTATGCATTCATCTCCGTCGTTGGCACGTGGCCGCTCACTACGGCGAAGGTGCGACCGAATCGTCCGATGGACAGCGCTTTCGCACCGGCGGTCATGCTGAAGCCGGGGGTACCGCGACGCCAAGTATGAGGACGATCGCGGCGTGCTTTTCAACGCGCCAATCTCCGATCGAGATCGTCAAGTCAGGATGATCGGAACCAACGTCCCGACGGCGATGAAAAATAACAATAACGCCGGCGTCGGCGATCCAGCGGGGCGGCGCCGGCGCAGCCAACTTTTGCGCAGCCGCGCGTCAATGAACAGATGCGCGAGGTGCCGGCGCTCGAGCGCGCGGAACGCGACGGCGAGCCCCATCCCGTACAGCAAATGACCGAGCAAAGACGGCACCCCTTCGCTAGCTGCGACGGTCGTCCAAGTGAATTGGCCACCGAGCAGGATCGGGAAGAGCGTGAGCGGTCCGAGGAACCACCAAATCAGGCCATAGAGCGAACCCCACGCCAAGGCGATGCGATCGTCGGTCGCTTCGTCGTGAAAGAACACGCCGTAGCTGGCACCGATAAGGGCCGAGATCACAAGATGCACGAAAAAGCCTGCGACGCTCGAATGAGCGCCCACCAGTTGCGCGACGCGCGAAAGCTGGTCCGTTCGGACCATGACGACGCTGAACAGCAAGCCACCCCCTATACTGGCCGCAGCGCCGCGGGCGATCGATGATAGTGCAAGTATCCCGGCCCCTTCCGCTTGCCGGTTGAGCGGATCGGAGCGCTCGAACAGCCAGCGCCACAGATCGTCGACCACCGCGTACAGCAACCCGACGATGATCCCGTACACGATGTGGCCGACGAGCGAACCGAACAGTCCCGCGGCGTGCGCGACGCTCCAATCGGGGCGTGCGCCTTCGAGCAGCGGCAACAGCGTCAGCGGGCCGAGGAACCACCACAGCACGCCGTACGCCGCGCCCCACCCGAGGCTCGATCCAACGCCCCGAATCTCGCGTTGGAACAGCAAGCCGAACGACGCGCCGATCAGGATCGCGATCGCGAAGTGCAGCGCCGCTCCGACGTGCGCCGAATTTGACCCCACGATCCCGGCGATGAGCGGAAAAAATCCGGCTTGCTCCATCCACTTGCCGAACGCCCAGCCGCCCACGATTCCGGCGAACCCGCCCCCGCAGAGTGCGCGCGCAACGCGCAACCGGGCGCGGCCCGGTTCGGGGCTAACGCCGAACGTGCCGGCAACGAAACCGAACAGTATTCCGGCTAGCGACAACCCGACGAGCGCGGCGAAGTGAACGCGCGCAATGTCGAGCATCGAACCGCCGCGGAACGCGCCGCTCGTAACGAGGTCGAGCGCGCAGCCGGCCATCCAGAGCACAAACGCGCCCCCCAAGCCCCACACCAGCGTTGCGCCCGGCCCAAGCGGCCGTGAGCCCAGCGCTGCAGCGAAAAGCGCGCCCGCCGCGGTGCCGGAAACGACGACGAGAAAGGGGTTCGCACCAATCCCGCTCGGAAGAAACAGCATCGCGAGCGCACCGAGGAATCCGGCGAGCCCGCCCGCGGCCATGCGCCGATACGCAAGCGATATCATTACAGTTCGATCGTCTGCACCGTATCGCGCGGAAAATACAGTTCGGTGACCCAGTCGATGAGCACCCGTACCTTCCGGTCGAAGCCCGGCAGTTTCGCCAAGTACACGACGCGCCACATGAGCCATGCGAACAAACCGGAGAAATGCACTTTGCGGCCACCGAGTGGTGTGCGCAGTTCCGCACACGCGGATTGGTGGCCGATCACGCACAGCGCCCCGATGCTCGTGAAATGGAACGTGCGCAGCGTCGCGCCGCGCACGGCGGAACGGATGTTGTACGCCAGCGTTTCGGCTTCGCGCAGCGCATACTGTGCGGTCGGCGGCAGGGTCCCGCCGGCGGCGAGATCCGGGATCGATGCGCAATCACCTAGCGCCCACAACCCAGCGTGCCCGGCCACGGCGAGCGTTGCCTCGACCAGCACGGCACCGCGCTTGTCGCGTTCCACCCCTAGCGTTGCAAGCAAACGGTTCGGCGCGGTTCCCGCCGTCCAAACGAGCGTCTCCGCGGCGATCTCCTCGGGCGGATCGAGGAACACCGCGGTCGCGCTTGCATCGCGCACCCGGGTGTTGAGCTTGAACTGCACGCCGCGTTCGCTCATCTTCGCCAGCGCATACGCCGCGAGCTCCGGTCCGAGCTCCGGCAGGATGCGTTCCCGGGCGTGAACGACGGTGACACGCACGTCCCGCGCATCGAGATCCGGATATTCGGCCAGCATCCCGCGTGCGAAGTCGTTGAGTGCGCCGGCCAACTCAATGCCTGCGAAACCACCCCCGGCGACCACAAATCTGAGGAGCCGCCGTCGAACGACAGGATCCGATTCGCGATCGGCGCGCTCGAAGTTCGCGATCACGGCGTTTCGGATGCGGATCGCGTCGGTCAACGACTTAAAATCGTGCGCGGTGCGTTCGATGTTCGACTGGCCGAAAAAGTTCGACACGGAGCCGAGTGCAAGCACGAGGTGATCGTATTCGAGCGTGCGCGCGATGCGCTGCACGTCGTCGGGCTGGAGCGAGACGCGGCGCTCGGCGAGATCGACCGCTACAGCGTGGCCGCGAACCACGCGCGTCCGGCGCAGACTCGCGCGCAACGGGGTACTGATGTGCGTCGGTTCGAGACTGCTGCCCGCGACTTCGGCGAGCATGGGGGTGAAAAGCAGCGCATTTGAATCGCTGACGAGCGTGATGTCGAATGAAGGGTCCGCGCCCAACAGTTTCTCGAGCTTGCGGGCCGTGGTGACGCCGGCGAACCCGCCGCCGAGGATGAGGACGCGCACGGGTTTGCCGGCGGGCGGTGCCTGCGGCACCGGCGTGAGGGCGACGTGCGCAGCGGCGAGAACGCGATTCAGCACCGCGCCGAGCATCAAACCGAAGAACAGCCAGCCCGCGAGCGCGCCGAATGCGGCGCGCAAGCCGACGGCGGTCCACGCCGGTTGTCCGCCGCCGGCGAGCGGCAGCACGATGATTTCAAGCAGCAGCCAGAACGGGAGTGCGAGCGCCCCCGAGGTAAACGCATCATCGAGCCAACCGCCGCTTTCGCGCGGCACGGCGGCCGCGAAGGCCGCACCCGCCGCGCCTCCCAGGAGCGGAACCCACAGTGCCAAGGGATGGGCAAATGGCCACACGACGGGCGAACAGATGACACCGCAGCCGAAACCCAGCGCGGCCCGACGTTGCATTTGGGCACGCATGATTACGCCGGTTCCCCGGGAGACGAGGCAATCGCGCCGAGCGCAACGTCGCCGGCGTGTGCGTCGCCGCTGCCTGCAGCATCGGCGTCCCGCCCGTGCAAAATCACGTTTGTGCCGATATGGATGACGGTGCGGCTGCGTGCATCGCCAAACCATGCGCTGCACGTCGGCCCTTGCGGCCGGTATGCTCCCGTTCTTGCAGTGGCGCGCATCGTCCCCATTCTCACACACAACGCAGGCGCGCGCTGTGAGCCGCATTACCTCCGGACCGCGAACGGCCTAAGCGGTTCTACGAGCTTCACGAGGGTCATTCGTCGAGCTCCGATCGACCGAGCCGCAGCCGCACTAGGCGAGCCGATCGTAGTTGCAGCGGAAGATGCACGGATGCGGCCCCGTGTGGTTGAACCGGCCACAGAACACCGCGCCGCGGCCGCGCAGCGTCACGAACGCGGCGGCTGCGAGCAACATGCCCAACGGCGGGGCGGTAAAGTAGACCCAGATATCGGTGAAGTCTCGCCCTTGCAAAGCCGACGCGAGCGTTCGCGCCGGATTCATGCTCATTCCCGACAGCGGAGCCTCGAAGGTGATGAACAGCGCGATCAGCGCGGCGGCGACCAAACCCGTATAACGACTGATGCTCTTGGACAAGTTCGACACGATCAGCACGACGCTCATTAGGAGAAACGAGATCGTCGCTTCCGCGATGAACGCGACCGCCGTGCCCGTCGTGCCCGGCCGCGTTACGATCGCGTGCGCCGGCGGTCCCAGCAGCGGTGCGCCGGCGCTGGCGGCGATAATGGAAAAGCCGATGGCGCCGCCGGCGAACTGCGCGAGCGCATACGCGATCGCGTCAGCTTTGCGCAGCTTGCCCAACAACGAATAGGTGAGAGTGACTGCCGGATTCAAATGCGCTCCGGACCGCGCGCCCCAGGGCGAATACACGATCGACGCCGCTGTTGTCCCCATGGCGATGCCGAAGATCGCACGCGCTGCGAGCGGATGTTCGCGCAGCCACGGCCCGAACGGTGCCGGTACCGCGCCGAGTGCAACGGCGACCGCACCGGCCACGAGCATGAATGTCCCCAAACCCCAGGCTTCGATTGCGTAGTGGCGCCAGTGCAAATCGCGAATCATCTCAGCGAAAGCGTACGACGAATCGCGTGCGCTGCACCGTAAGCTTCGCTACGTTTGACGATCCCTTCCGTCGGGGTCCGTCTCGCCGGCGGCCGGCGGATCGGCACTCGGGATGTAATGTCCCGGACGCCAGTCCAGCGCGGTCCGGAGGATGTGCCGCAAAGCCAATAGCCCGCGCGTATACGGTTCGCGCAGGACATCGAAGAGTTCGGCCAGCGAGCCGATCGTCGCATCCGGGGGCGGACGCCCGGCCGGAAACGTCGCCCCATCGCGATTGAGCCAGACGGTCCGCAAACCGGCCGCCGATGCGGGAAGAATCTCGGCCTGCGCGTCGCTGCCGATGAACCAGATCCGATCCGCCGGAAGTTTGAGGCTGTCCGCCACCCGTGCAAAAGCCGCAGGCATCAGCGCGGTGAGGCCCATATCTTGCGCGAAGACGATCGATCCGTCGAAGCCCACGATGTCGGCCTTGCGTTGATCGATCGTCGGCCAGCCGGCGCTCAACGCGACGCGCGGAATGCATAGCTCGGCGATCCGGCGCAGCGCCGGCGCGGTGTCCGGGAAGGGAACGAAGAGTTCGCCGACGTCGCCCGCTGCGGCCATACGAAACTGCGATTCGAGCGCGGTGGCCTGCGCCGCCGGTTGTAAAAGGGTCGGACCGAGCACAGTGGAAACAGCCTGGGCCAGCGTGGCCGGCGATACAAGTGCCGCGTCTTCGATCCGCGCGATCCGCTCGACCAGCGTCGAATCGACGTGCGTGCCGAGCCGGCTTGCGAACTCGCGTACTACGCGTTCGAACGCGCTACGTTCGATGCCGTCGGCTGTCCCAAAGGTTTCGCGCAATGCAAACGCCACAGCGATCACGCAGCGACTCCCTCACGGCAAGACCGGCCATCCCGGAAAACAAGGTGTGGTACTTGAAGCATTCGCGGCTCTTCGAGTGCGCCAGCGACGAGACGATCGCTTATTGCGAGCACCTCTTTGTGCAGCGCGAATGCGCGAAAGGCAACGTTCTTTTCCAGGCGGGCGATGCCGCAAACCTCGTGTACCTGGTAAAACGCGGAATGGTGCGCCTTACGCGCCGCACGTCCGACGGCAAAGATATCCTGGTGGCAATTCTCGGGCCGGGTTCGATCTTTGGCGAGGAAGTGGTCTTTTCGAAAGTTGAGCGCACCACGATAGCGGTCTGCACGACCGAGTCGTTGCTTTGCATGGCGCGTGCCGAGCACGTCTACGGTCTGTTGACACGCTTTCCGCAGCTTGCCGTCAACGTGGCGAAGTACCTCCACGAGCAACGCGACAACGCGCTTGCGATCGTCGAGGATCTCGCGTATCTCACGGTGCCCCAGCGGTTGCTGCGTCAACTCAATCGTCTCGCGCTCGAGTACGGAAAGGCCGTGACCGGCGGTGTCTTGCTCGACATCCGGCTGACTCATGCCGATCTCGCCGCCTTGATCGGCACCACGCGCGAGACCATCTCCGTACAGTTGGCGCAACTTGCAGTTGAAGGTTTCATTCGTACCGAGGGTCGATCCATCATCGTTCTGAAAATGGCCGAAACCGTTTGACCGGCGGCCGCATGTCGATGTCCGGAGCGGGCGGTCGTGCGCGACGGCCGCGCGGTGCGGGCAGACGCACTTCGTGAAGGCGACATTTTGATGCCGGCGTGCCGCGGGAGTTGGCAAGGTCTCCACCGGCGCAGTGTGACACGCAACGGTTCTCCGCGTTTGTAACGACGCTTAACATGCCGCGGCACACACGAATTAACGCTCGGCATGACACCCCGATTCCGCCGGCGTTTACGAGCCGGCGACGGCGGCAACGGCGTCGGCGCTCGGCAACGACGTGATGATGCGGTAAAGAGCTCCCCAGCGGAAGTACAAGTCCTTGAGCCTCTTGGAGTATATGTACAAGGATAAAAGTCCTCTGGTTATGCGCTTCTCGCGGTGCCTATAATCATGGAACTTACCTCCTTACCCGGTCGTCCACGGTTGTCGAAGCCGACTTCGTAGGCGCGGTAACGGGCGTTTGGGCCTCCCGATTCGGAGCAGAAATTTCACCGCGCGTTATCGCGCGCTCGCGTATTTACCGCGCGCTCACGCACCTCATGAAGGTGCAGCGAGGAGTAACTATGATTTTGCAAGTGTGGCATGACGAACCAGCGATCAAGGCGTTGGGGGTCGAGGTGGCCTCAGTCGGCTTCTGGCTAACGTCCGATACAACCAAACCGTTGCCGGACAGTTTTGCTCTAACGATCAACGCCCGCGTGCTTGGATTGCAAGTTGGAGACGTAACGGTCGAGCCGCTCCAGAACGGTGCCGTCTCGATGCCGCTTTTGGAGTCCCTCGGAGGCACGGTCCAAGGAAAGATCGACGACTGGCGCGCCCTTGATGGCACCGGAAACGTCGTCGATATCAAGAAAGATCCGAACTGGAGAACAGCGACATCCGTTGGGTTTTCGATCACGGCAGTCGCCGACGTGACGCTGAACGCTGGAGCGATCACCGCGGTCATTCCGGGCCTCGGGGGACTGGCGGCCGCCGCTCTCGCCATTCTTGGGAAGCAGGTGAAGATTTCGGTTGCTCACCAGCTAGTTCTCCAGACGCTTCCTCATGGTGCCGCTCAAATTGCGTTCTCGTCTCAAGCGCCCGAACTGACCAGCGTTTAATCTCGAATCGCATCGGTCGACGCGCGCTCGGGCCTCGGCCTTCGGCCGAGGCGCTGTTTCGGGATAAGCCCGGCACTCTCTGAGTTCGGCTTCGTCGATCCTTCGCGTTCGGGCTGCGCCCGAACCGCTCGTCAATTCGACTGCGTCG
>PLAE01000100.1 GCA_003134035.1 Candidatus Velthaea versatilis | reverse complement strand
GGCCAATGCGTTCGACGCCGACGAACTGCGCGCGTTCGACGAGCGGATTCGCAAGCTCAGCGGTTTGGATGCGAGCGGGTACGTCTGCGAACTCAAGATCGACGGCCTCGCGATTTCGCTCTACTACGAAGAGGGGCGGTTCGTGCAGGGCGGCACGCGCGGCGACGGCTTGGTCGGCGAAACGGTCAGCGCCAATTTGCGCACGATTCGTTCGATCCCACTGCAATTGCGCTCAACCCAAACGGCCGTTCCGGAACGAATCGACGTCCGGGGGGAAGCGTATATCAAGAAATCCGACTTCGGCCGGCTCAATGCCGCGCGCGAAGCCGCCGGATCGACGCCGTTTGCCAATCCGCGCAATGCCGCCTCGGGCGGGATCCGCCAGCTCGATCCGAAGCTGACCGCGCAGCGCTCACTGTCCTTTTTGGCGTACGCGATTGGCGATATCGTGACCCGCGACGCTCCCGCCACCCAGTTCGCGCTGCTCGGGTATTTGCGGTCGCTGGGATTTGCCACCAATCCGCACGTCGCGCGGATGCCGGCGATCGACGATGTGATCGCGTTCGTCGAGCGCTGGGAGCTCGAGCGCGAGCAACTCGACTACGAGATCGACGGCGTCGTCATCAAAGTCGACGATCTCGCGCTTCAGGAACGGTTGGGCCATGTCGGCAAGGACCCGCGTTGGGCGGTGGCGTTCAAGTTTCGCGCGCGCGAAGCGCAGACGACGCTGCTCGACATCGGCGTCAACGTCGGTCGAACGGGGACGCTCAACCCGTTCGCGATCCTCGAACCCGTCCAGATCGGCGGCGTGACCGTCAAGTTGGCGACGCTGCACAACGAAGGCGACATTCGGCGCAAAGATATCCGGATCGGCGACGTGGTCATCGTCCGGCGCGCCGGCGACGTCATTCCCGAAATCGTCGGGCCGGTGCTCGAACGGCGGCGCGGCGATCCGCCGGAGTATCGGTTGCCGACCACGTGTCCGGTGTGCGGTTCGGCGGTCGATCATCCCGAAGGCGAAGCGATGTTTCGCTGCACGAACGCGGTCTGTCCGGCGCAGCAGCGCGAACGCGTCCGGCATTTCGCGTCGCGCGGCGCGATGGACATCGAGGGCATCGGCGACGTCCTCGCGTTTGCCCTCGTCGACGGGGGACTCGTCGCCGATATCAGCGACATCTATCACTTGGACGCGGCCAAACTCGCCGCGCTGCCGAGGATGGGCGACAAGACGATCGCCAACGTCCTCGCCGCGATCGACGGCTCGAAGTCGCGCGGTTTGGCGCGGTTGCTGTTCGGCCTTGGGATTCGCATGGTCGGCGCGCAGAACGCCGCCATCCTGGCCGGCGATTTCGGCACCATCGATGCGCTCATGGCCGCGGATGCCGCGACCCTGCTGCGCAGCGAGGGCATCGGCGAACAGATCGCTCAAAGCGTCGCGTTGTTTTTCGCTCAAACGCCGAATCGCGAAATGATCGGGCGCCTGCAGGCCGCCGGAGTCGACATGACGGCGCCGTTGCGCCCACGCGCGCCGGTCGGGGCGTTGGCGGGCAAAACCCTGGTGCTTACGGGGGCGCTGCCGTCGCTCAAACGCGAGGAAGCCGCGGAGCTGATCGTGGCGGCCGGCGGGAAAGTCTCGAGTGCGGTCAGCAAAAAAACCGATTACGTCGTGGCCGGCGCGGAGGCGGGGACGAAGCTCGCCAAAGCGGAGCAGCTCGGCGTCGCCGTCATCGACGAATCCGAACTCCGGCGACTGCTCGACCTGCCGCTTACGAGTGGCTGACGAACGATCGATGGATCTCCCCGCTTTGGGGTGTGGGTGCAGGGTACCATTGTATTGTTCTCGTGGCCGCGGTTTCGCGCGGCAGGGCGCGGGGTGCGGCAGCGCCAACGCCCGAAACTGAGCCCGGATATCGGGTTCACCTGAAAAGCTTACCTACTGTGGAGTGTTTCGCATGCCGACTGAACCGTCGGGCCACTCGCAGTCGACTTCACGGGCCGAATCGGCCGGTGAGAGCGATGTAGCACGTCCCTTCAAGGGATTCGCTACGCGAGCGATCCGTAAAGGCCAAGACCCCTGTCGATCGACTGGATCGACAATTGTCCCGATCTACCAAACCGCGACGTTCACGCAAGAAGCGGTGGGCGTCCACAAAGGCTTCGACTACTCGCGCTCGGGCAATCCGACGCGCAGCGCCCTGGAAACCGCGCTTGCCGACCTCGAAGGTGCCCGCTTCGGCAGTGCGTTCGGCTCCGGAATGGCCGCCGTCAACGGTGCCACCTCCTCGTTCTTGCGAGCCGGCGACCACATCGTCGCGACGCGCGACATCTACGGCGGCACGTTCCGCCTCTTCAGCGATGTTCTGCCGCGTTTCGGCATCGAAACGACGTACGTCGATATGGCCGATCTTGCGGCGACGCGCGCGGCGATCCAGCCGAACACGAAACTGCTCTGGATCGAAACGCCCACGAATCCGCTGCTGACGCTCATCGACATCCGGGCGATCTGCGCGCTGCGCCGGCCCGGTCAGATCGTGGTCGTCGACAACACGTTCTGCTCGCCGTTCTTTCAACGGCCGCTCGAACTGGGCGCCGACGTCGTCATGCACTCGACGACCAAGTATATCAACGGCCATTCCGACGTCGTCGGCGGCATCGTCATCACCGACAACGCTGATCTCGCCGCGCAAGTCGCCTTTCACCAGAACGCCGTGGGCGCCGTGCCCGGTCCGCAGGATGCGTTTCTCACGCTGCGCGGAGCCAAGACGCTGGCACTGCGCATGCGCGAGCACGAGCGCAACGCGCAAGCCGTTGCCGCTTGGCTGGCGACGCGCGACGACGTTAGCGCGGTCTATTATCCGGGTTTGCCCGGCCATCCGCAGCACGAACTGGCTAAGCGGCAGATGCACGGATTCGGCGGCGTGGTGTCGTTCCGCGTCCGTGGTGAAGCCACGCGCGCGCTCGAACTTGCCAAACTCACGCGCGTGTTCAATCTCGCAACCTCACTGGGCGGCGTCGAGTCGCTTATCTGCAGCCCCGCGACGATGACGCACGGGTCCGTTCCGCTCGCGAAGAAGGCGGAACTGGGCATCACGCCCGACCTCGTTCGCCTCTCGGTCGGCATCGAAGACATCGAGGACATCATCGACGACCTCGAATCCGCGCTCGATGCGACGCTCGAAGAGGCGCTGGTTCCGGCGTGAGCGGACCCGCCTAACCAGAACAATCGAGGCGCGGCAGCGGGTTGCGCCGCGCCTCGGCGGCGTCGCCGACGGCTTCAGTGCAAGTGGCGGGCGAGGACCTTGGCAAACCCTTCGACCTCGGCGTATGACGCGACGTGGTCCTGCGGCACGACGCGAACCGCGATGTTGCGGTGGTGCTTGACGACGTAGACGGTCCCGTTGTACAGCGTCACGTCGGCGCCGAACTCCGTTACGTGGCGCACGAGTCCCGTCGCGGCCGGATCGCCGTCCGGGCTGATGCCCGGGTACGCCGTCCCGGGGTCAGGCGCGATGACGATCACCTGGCCTTGGGTGCTCGAAATGAAGCACATCGCGCCGGTGCCGCCGTGCAGGTCGTACGGCCGGCGTTCGCGGCCATCGACCGTCCAGCCCAACAGGTGCAACACATCGTCGTTACTTACGAAACCGCATGGACTCAGCGGTTTTTCGATCGATGCGCGCGCGGTCGTCGCTCCGGCGAGCATGAACGCGAGCGCCACAAGGATGAAGCGCGAAGCCATCAGCGACGTGTATACTCTTGCACCGGCGCAAACTCTTTTTGCCGCAGCGCCTAGAAAATGCGTTGCGGTCCGGGAAGAACCGGATCCGGCCGCGCCGCCTCGGCCAGCGCTTCGGCTACGTCGCCGGCGATCACGCCGACCGGCCGCGCAACCGCTGCGATCGAGCCGGCGCGTCCGTGCCAGTAGGCGCCGACGCGCGCTGCGTCGATCGGCGGCAGCCCCTGCGCGAGCAGCGTGGCGATGATCCCGGTCAGGACGTCGCCGGTGCCGGCCGTTGCCAACGCCGGCGTCCCGGTCGGATTGACGTGGACGTTCGCCGGATCGGCGATGAGGGTGGATCGGCCTTTGAGCAGCGTCGTCACGCCGTGTTCGGCGACGAACGCGCGCAGCCGAGATAACCGCGCGGGCGGTTCGACCGTGCCTTGACCCGATAAGCGCGCGAACTCCCCCGCGTGCGGGGTCAGAACAACCCGTTTTCCGCGCAGGATGTTCAGGTGTTTGGCGAGGTGAAAGAGCGCGCTCGCGTCCGCGACGATCGGCAGGTCGGTGCGCTCGATGACGGTCCGCACGATCGTCCCGACGCCTTCGCCCAACCCTAGCCCGGGGCCGATGCCGATCGAGCCGCAATGGTTGAGTAAATCGCAGATTTCGTTCGCGGCCGCGCCCGCGTCGTCATCGTCGAAGGTGACGACGACCTGTTCGATGAGGTGGCTGCGCAGCGCGGCCGCTGCACTGGCCGGCGTCGCGACGGTCACGTAGCCGGCACCGGCGCGCGCCGCGCCGCGTGCACAGAGGACCGCCGCGCCCGGGAATTGCGCCGATCCGGCAAGGATGAGCGGCGCGCCGGAGCGCCGCTTTTCGGACTCGCCGTCGCGGTGCGGCAGCAGTCCGATGAACTCCGCGTTGGTGAGGACGTGCGCGGCGCCCTCTGACGCCGGGACATCGCTCATCCCGAGATCGTCGCACCACAAGTCGCCGATCACCGACCGGCCGGGTTCGAGGAAACAGCCGAGCTTGGGAGCGCCGAGGGCGATCGTCGCCGCCGCGTGCACGCACGGTTCGTCGATGGCCCCGGTCGTGGGATCGAGGCCGGTCGGTACATCGATAGCGACAATCGGCGGCCCGGCGTCATTCATCGCGACCACCAGCGAAGCACTGACCGGGTCGAGCGGTAAGCGCGCGTTGGCGCCGAGCACGCCGTCGAGCAGCACGCCGGCGTCGCGCAAGACCACCGGATCGACGATGAGCGGACGAAAGATGACGCCGCCGGCGCGGGCGCGCTCGCGCGCTTCGCGGCGCGCCGCCGAGCCCTCGATGGTTGGATCGCAGTACACGATGCGCGGCCGCGATTCGTCGAGCGCGGCCAGCGCGGCGAACACGTCGCCGCCATTGTTTCCCGCGCCCGCGATTCCGACGACGGCCCCCGGCTGCGCGTAGCGCGGGACGAGCGCGGCGATCGCTTCGCCGGCCCGGCGCATGAGCGTGACTTCGCCGTCGCGCGCGACGGCGGCCGCGTCGATCGCCCGCATCTCCGCTGCCGTGGGTGCGCGCATCAGCCCTCGAGGACGACCACCGCGGCCGCCGTGGTCGCGGTGTGCGTGATCGTCAGGTGAATGGCGACGATGCTGCGCCGCGCGATGAGTTCGGTGTAGCGTCCCAAGAGCACGATGATCGGCTTCCCCGATGCTTCATGCGAGACGCCGACGGCACGCCAAGGGATCGCATGGCCGAATGCTTTGCGAGTGGCTTCCTTGGCCGCGAAAAATCCGGCCAAGCGTTCGGGCCAGTTGCGTTTGCGCATCGCGTAGGCCATTTCTTCGGCGGTATAGACTTTGCGCGCGAATTGCGCCCGCTGCCGCTCATCGAACGCGTATCGCTCGACCTCGGCGAGATCGATCCCCAGCCCAACGATCATGGGCGGCCGATTCGCGCGCAGCGAGCCAAGGACCGCCTGTGCGTCCCGAGGAAAATCGGCCTCGTGAGTGAGCTCAGCATCGTTCCGATCAACGCGATCGACACCGGATTGCTCACGCGTTTGGCGCCGTGTCTCGAGGAACGCTTTTTGCATCGTTGCGTCGTGCGCCGTCCGCTAACGGTGCCGAAAACGGCGCTCAACAGCGTGCGCAAGCAGCTCTTCTTCGGTTCGCTCTGCGCAAAACTCACCGCCGCATTCGAGCCCCACGACGAACTTTTGCTCGGGATTACCGATTTTGATCTCTACAAGACGTCGCACCAATTCATCTTCGGAAGTTCGAGCCCGGCTCAGCGCTGCGCGGTCGTTTCCCTGCACCGGCTGCGCGCCGAGTTTTACGGCCAAAAACCCGACGAGAACGCGCTCTTTCAACGTTTGCTCAAGGAAGCGGTCCACGAGATCGGACATGCGCTGGGCCTCAAACACTGCTACAATGCTCGCTGCGCGATGTACTACTCGAATTCGATTTTCGATACCGACAATAAGCACTCGCAGTTTTGCGAAGTCTGCGACAAACGCAGCCGCGCCAGCCGGTAGTGCGGCGCGGGCGAAGCGGCGACAGATCGACGAAGTCGATCCGGAAGTGGAAATAGCCCGATTCCGAACGTCCGTTCGGATTAACTCTACGGCAGCGCTTTGATGAGCAACGTTAGGAACGGCTGCGCAGCGCCCGATCCGTAGACGACGCCGCTTGCCGTGTCGATCTTCGCCTCCGATTGAACGTTGACCGCGGGGCCGATGTGCGAGCCGTCCCAAAAGGTGACCGCCATCGTGTAAGTCCCGGGAGTGCGGCGGTTTTGGGTGAGTGTGACAGACGCGAACTGCGAAGCCGCCGGCAAGCTGGCACCGGCGCTGCTGGAATAGTGGACGTTCTCGAAGTCGAACTGCAGCGTGGCCGGCGGTCCGGCGTCGTACGTGGCCGGCGCCCCGCCCAGCAACGAGTTGGGCGAAGGCTGGTAGACGGACGTGACGAGCCCGCTCACATTAATGCTCGTGAGATTTCCCTCAATGAGGATCCCCGCGCCGGCAGCCGCGGCAACGGCGAAGGCATCGTCGAGGATGCTCAAGGGCGGGCCGTCCAACTTCAACGCCGGTGGTTTTCACGCGACCGTTTGAATGCGCTCCGACCGGCCGGAACGGCCTCGAACGGCTTTTTACGCCTCGGCTGGGGCTCGAATGCGAGACTGAGCGCCAGCGCGAGGAGCGCATTGTTCGCGGAGCCGTAGATGACGCCGCTGGGGGCATCGACCGTCGCGGTGAACGCGACATCCGTCCAGGGCAAGGCGAAATCGATCGTGTACGACGGCTGGGCGGTCGCGTTCTTGGTTAGCGTCACCGCGGTTGATTCGGTCGCCAACAGGCTTGCCGGCCAAACGTAGTGCAACGGCATCAGGAAGCGCACGGCGGCGGTCTTCCCTGCCCGCGGGGGCGCGTAAATGAGCGATTCCGTCTGCACCATGCCGGTCGCAACGACGTAGCACGCCGCAGAAATCGGTCCGCCGGGACCGTCATCGGCGAACGAAATCGTCCCGCTCAGCGTCGCGACGCCACGCAGGATGATGGACGTGCCGTTCGCGGGTTGCGCCAGCGCGGCGAAGACGTCGTCGAGGACGCTCACGCGCGGCTAGCCCGCTCGCGAACGGCGGCCGAGGGCCGCTGCGATGGGTCGACAAACCGTTCGGTCATGCGGGTCGCATGGGCGCCGCCGGCGACGGCGATGTCGAGCTGGTGATAACGCCTTTCCATCGAACCTTGTGCGGCCAAGCCGGGGAGCGTGCCGGTTGAGCAAGCCGTTCGGGATGGCAACTGTGTAGTAGTAGTTAACCCGCATCGAACGACCAATGTAGTAACCTTATGTGTGCCGAGCATGGACTTTCGTCGGTAGGTGACGTGCGTTGAGCCGCTTTCCAAGCCGAATGGTCAAGCGTCGCACGTCACTGGTCAGACGGTCGGAATTTGAAGTCGTGGTTGGCGGTGCCCGCGCGGATGATGACGTAGTCGTCGCCGCTGAAGATTCGTCGGCGAAGCATCGTCGCGACTTGGTTTGAACGGGCCGGACGACGCCGCGAATGGGTACCGCTGACCGCAAGCCGAAGGCGTCGCGGCCGGGCGGGAGCAATCTCGGACTGCTATGCCAGGCGAGGGCGCCGTACGCGTCGGAATCGACGTTGGCGGAACGTTCACCGATTTGGTCGCGACCGGCGGCCGGGGCGGCTTCGTGCGCCTGAAGATCGCCAGCACCCCGCGCGCTCCCGAACTCGGTGCGCTTGCGGCGCTCGCGGCGCTGCTGGCGGACGAAGCCATCGCACCGACGGCGATCGCTCTCATCGCGCACGCCAGCACGATCGCGACGAACGCCCTGCTCGGCCAGCTCGCCCTCGACCTGCCCCGGGTCGCCTTCATCACCACCGAGGGATTTCGCGACGTGCTCGAAATCGGGCGCCAGAACCGCAGCGCGGTCTACGACTTGTTCGTGCGGCGGGCTCCTCCGCTGGCTCGGCGCGAGGACCGGCTCGTCGTCCGCGAACGGCGCGAGTTCGACGGAACGGTGTCGATCGCGCTCGATACGGCAAGCGTCGAGCGCGCGATCGACGCGATCGCCGAGCGCGGTCTTACCACGGTCGCGATCGGACTGCTGCACGCCGACGTCGATGACGCGCACGAAGCCGCTGTTGCGGCCCGGCTGGCAATCCGTTTACCGGGCGTGCACGTCACCCGCTCGGCCGAATTGGTGGCGGAGTTTCGCGAATACGAACGGTTTTCGACCGCCGCCGTGAACGCCGCGCTGCTGCCCGTCGTTGGCGCCTACCTCAACCGGCTCGTCGCGGGCGTGCGCGAACTCGGCGTGCGAGCGCCGGTGTTCGTCATGCGCTCGGACGGCGGGATGGCGTCGATTGGGGCGGCTGCGCGCCGTCCGGCGAGCCTGATTGAAAGCGGTCCGGCCGGCGGGGTCATCGCGGCGGCCCATTTGGGACGGATGCTGGGCCTGGACCGCGTTCTGTCGTTCGACATGGGCGGCACGACGGCCAAAGCCGGCACGATCATCGACGGGACTCCTGAAATCGCGCACGAGTTCGAGGCGGCCGGTGCGACGCACAGCGGCCGCGCGCAAAAGGGCAGCGGCTATCCGGTGCGTTTTCCGTTTGTCGACCTGGCCGAAGTCAGCGCCGGCGGCGGCACCATCGCCTGGCTCGACGCCGCGCAGATGCTGCGGGCGGGGCCGCTCTCCGCGGGCGCGGATCCGGGACCCGCCTGCTACGGCAAAGGCACGCAGCCGACGGTGACCGACGCCAACGTCGTGCTGGGTCGGCTCGACCCGCACGCGCTCTTGAGCGGCAGCTTCCCCATCGACGCGGCCCGCGCGGAGGGTGCCATCGCGAGCGTCGCGAGCGTGACCGGCGGCGACGTGCCGGCGGCGGCGGCGGGAATCGTCGCCCTCGTCGACGCGGAGATGGCCAAGGTGCTGCGCATCGTCTCGGTCGAGCGCGGGCTCGATCCGCNNCCGCTGCACGCCTGCGCCGTCGCCGGCGAGATCGGCGTCGCGACGATCGTGGTGCCGCCGCTGCCCGGCGTCTTTTCCGCCTACGGGCTGCTGACGGCCGACGTGCGCGTCGCCTTGACGCGATCGATCCTGTCGGCCGCCGACGAGCAGGCGTGGCCCCGGGTCGAAGCCACGCTGGCCGACTTGCAGGCCGCGGCGGAGGACGCGCTGGCTGAACAAGACGTCGATCCGGCGGCGCGCACGTTCATGCACGAACTCGATCTGCGCTATGCGGGGCAATCGTTCGAGCTGACGGTCGCGCG
>PLAE01000036.1 GCA_003134035.1 Candidatus Velthaea versatilis | reverse complement strand
ACCGCTGCGGCCGGGCGCGGCGGCAGCTTTCGCGTCGCGCCGTTCGCGCAGTGCGGCATACTCTGGAGTTTCGAGCGGGCCCAATCCGGACGCGCGCTCGATCATTCTAGCCAAGGTCGTTCCTCTCCGAGGGGGGAGCCCGTACGTGTTCGCCCTCAGACCGGCGTTCTCCCGAACGGCCGGCGGTTCGGACTCCGCCCCATCGAGAACCCTCAGCCGGCCAAAAAACGCTCGCTTGCCGCGGCGAATTTCTCGAACGCGCTGCGCTGCAGCGTGTGGCCCTCGCCGGCGTAGACCTCAATCGTTATGTTCGGTCCGCCGCGTTCGCGAACAAACGACAGATCGTCCGACGCGATGACCGAATCGCTCGGATCGGCGACGGCCAGGTACAGCGGCTTGGGATAGTCACGCAGCGCGTCGCGCAAATCCCATCCGCCTTCATCCGCCCGGTTCTCGGTGCCGAGCGCTTCGACCGATTCGAGCCGCATCGAGCGCATCGCGTGGACTTTGGCGTCGATCTCGACGGGCAGGTTGCCGGCGAACATTGAGCGGATCGCAGGTTCCCGCTCGCCCGGCGGAACCGCCAGGACGTCGCGCAGATCGTCGACGAAATCGGCGACCCACATCCCAGCGGCTGGGCGGATCATCGGGTCAATCCCGATCACGCGTTCGGCTCGGATTCGAAGGCCGCCGAGCAACGCGACGGCACCGCCCCAGGAGTGACCGATGAGGCCCCGGATCTCGCCGTCCAAGATGTCCGTGACCGCGGCGAGATCGGCCAGACTGCGCTCGAGCGTCATCGGTCCCGCGACCGCCGCCGAGTCGCCGTGACCGCGCTGGTCGTAGGCCACGACCCGGTAGTTCGCCGAGAAATAGTCCGCCGTGCGCTGCCACATCTTGCGCGAACTGGTGATGCCGTGGACACACAGCAGAATCGGACCCCGCGTGCCCCACTGCTCGACCTCGGTGACGTTGCCGTCGCCGAGGTCGACCCGGCGGACATCGGAGGCAATCACGCCGGCTGACGCGCCGGTTGACGGCTTTTGAAGGTCAGCTCGGAGATGCCCGACTTGTCGAGCTGGCCGAGGCCGCGTTTGACCAGCTCGTCGTATTGCGCTTTGGTGGCCGCGGCGAGCGGCAGATCGAGACCCTCGTCGTTCGCCAACTGCAGCGCGATGCCGGAGTCCTTGGCCGCGTGTTCGGCGCTGAAGTACGCCTCGTGATCGCGCTTTTGCATGTCTTCCCCGTCGGTTTCGAGCACGCGCGAATTGGCGCCGGTTTGCGAGAACACTTCGCGCAGCGTCGTCAGATCGAGGCCCAGCGCGTCGCCCAGACCCAAGGCTTCGGCCAAGCCCGCGGTGTTGATGTTCATGAGCATGTTGATGAGCGCTTTGACCTGGGCGGCTTTGCCCGGACCGCCGACGAACTTGAGCGACACCGACATCTTTTCGAGGATCGGCTTGATCTCGTCGAACGCGCTTCGGTCGTTGCCGCAAATCAGATAGAGCTTACCGTCGCGCGCCTGCGGGATAGAACTGGCCATCAGCGTCTCGACCGTGCGCGCACCAGCCGCCGCGGCGCGCTCCGCGACCTCGACGTGCACGGCGGGCGTGACCGTCGCGCAGTTGACGAAGATCTTGCCGCGCGCTCCGCTCAACAACGAATCGCCGCCCGTGGCGAAGATCGTGCGCATCGCGCTGTCATCGGTCACGACCGTGATGATGACGTCGCTGTTGGCCGTGACGTCGGCCAGCTTGGAATACCCTTTTGAGCCGAGTTCCCCGGCAAGCTCGGCCACGCGGTCCGCCGCGACGTCATACAACGCGGTCACTTCGTAGCCGACGTCCCTGAGCCGGCGCGCGATGTTGGCGCCCATGCGCCCGATCCCGACGACCCCGATACGTTTGTTCATCTTCCCCTCCAACGAATGATTTGCCGCTGTTTCGCGACGAACACGCCCACTAACGCGGACGCATCGTAACATTGGATTGCGCTCGATTCAATTACATCTTTTTTGTGCGGCGCGACGGTCAACGGCCGGTCGACAGCCGGTCCCACCGCGCTCGCGAGCGTTACGACGCCGCCGGCGACCGCGTCGTAATCACCCTTGTAGCCGTCGTCCGAGACTATTTCAGCGACCGCACCACGGTCGTCGAGTTCGTCGCAGCGGCGTACGTCAGCGGTTTGACCCCCGTTTTGTAACCGTTGTAGTGCAGAATGTAGGCCATGATCGCGACGTATTGATCGTGGGTGAGGCTGGCCGGCTCGTTGAGCGGCATCTGCTGCGAGATGAAGGTGAACATGTCGCCCACCGTCAGCTTCGTATTTTTCGCCAGAGTGTTGAGCGTCGCGCCGGTGAGGGCCGGACCGGCGCCGCCCTCGAGGTGTTCGCCGTGACAAGCCGAGCATTTCGCTGCGAAGAGCTTGTCACCGGCGGACGCCTGGGCGGCACTGTAGCTGACGTTCTGCGGCGGCGCTCCCGCCGCCGCCACAGCACCCAAGCCGAGCGCGATCGCCGCGGCGATGGGCAAGGTTCGCGAGACTCTTCCGGTCATCGATCGCTTTCTTTGGAAATGGAGTATGCGGGAGTTTGAAATGGAGTATGCGGGAGTTCTTTCCGATGGAGCGTCCGATGAGTTACTTTTCGATCAAGCCGTGAAGTTCGTCCAGGTCCTCGAGCGTGTTGAGCGTGACGGCATCCTTGATGTGGGCATCCTTCACGCCGCTGGCCGCGCGCATGGTGGCGGCGAGTTCGTCGGAGTGATTGTAGCCGCGAATGGCCGCGTTGTGCTTTTCGATCGCCGCGGCCGGAATGTTTCCGCCGTTCTTTTCCAGGACCCAAGACTCGAATTGGACGTACGTCGGTTTACTGTCGGTCACGTACGCGATGACCTCGTCGCGCTTGAGGTTGAGCGCGTCGATCGTCATCTGATCGAACCCCGCTCCGGCTGAATCATACCCGTCCGCCAGCGCTCCCGCCGCGGCGAGCGTGAGTTTCGCCCACAGCCGCGGGAGATGGATCGCGCCCAACGGTCCGGCGGTTCCCGAGCTGATCAACGGGACGACTTTGGTGGTGCTGCTAACGCTGCTCGTCATAATACTTTCCCCTCCAAAAGAACGAGTGAAAATTGCCGGCGACCGCGCAGGGTCATCCGGGGGTAGCGGTGGCTTTGTAGAGTTTGACGCCGTACTGGGTCAGGATCGAGGTCAGGGCGGGTTTGTCTTTCGAGATGACCGAGTTGAGCACGGCGGCCAGCCCGATGTTGCCTTTTTTTACGCCCATCGCCATCGGGAACGCGTATTGCTCGGGCGATCCCAGCGCGCGCGTATTGGGCACCGTGACGACGGCGACGTCGGGCCGTTTCTGCAGATAGTAGCCGATGGCCGGTTCCCAGGTGATGCCGACCGCGATCCGGCCGGTTTCGACCGCGTCGAGCATCTCTTGAGGCGAAGCCCCTTGTGTATCGCCGACGTCGAATACCGTTGAGTGCAGAATCAGCGCGCGCATTTGCAATCCGGTCTCCGCCGGCGTGTCGGCCTCGAAGCCGATGCGCAATTTCTTGAGCACCGGTGAATCGAGCGACGAGATCGGATAGTTTTTGCTCTTCGGGAAAATGAAAACGTACGACGATATGTAGTACGGGTCGGTCGCCGTGACGTTTTCGCTCGCATACGGGACGTTGACGACGACGTCGCACTTGCCCGTGTTGAGATAGTCATGGATGAACTGATCGTAGCCGCCGTTGCCGCGCATCGAGGCCCACGTATATTGCACGGTGGTGCCCAGTTGACGCGCGACTTGCTGTGCGATCTTATTTTCGAAGCCTTCACCCGCGCGGTTTGAAAACGGCATGTAGTCGGGGTCGGCGCAGACGCGCAACGGAGCCTGGGCATGCGCCGGAAAGCTGGGGCAAAACAGGAGCGTTGCGGCGNNACCCCCCCCCCAACGCCGGTACGCCAACGCATCAAAGCGAGAAGACCAACAGGTCGCCGCCAAGCTGCGTGTAGCTGCTGAGATCCTTGGCCGCGTTAACCGCGCCCAGACCCGCCGTGGGCTCGGTCAGGCCGGCCGCCAGGCCCAATGCCGCCCAGCCGCCGACGCCCGAGAGAATGGCGACGTACTGATGGCCGTTATGGGTGTAGGTGATCGGGTTACCGATAATGCCCGAGGGCGTGTGAAACTTCCAGAGTTCCTTGCCGTCCTTGGTATCGATCGCTTTGAACCAGCCGTCCATCGTGCCGTAGAA
>PLAE01000051.1 GCA_003134035.1 Candidatus Velthaea versatilis | reverse complement strand
TCGCGCCTTTGGGATGCCAGAAAACCAGACCACCGCCGGCCTCTTCTTCGATGCTGTACAGACCGAGTTCGGGACCCAACTTGCGGTGATCGCGCTTAGCCGCCTCTTCGAGAAACGCCAAATACTCGTCGAGTTCGCGCTGCGTCGGAAAGGCCGTGCCNNAGCGTGATCGGGTCGCCGTCGGGGATCTCAGCGGCGATCTCACGCTTGTACTCGTTGCCTTGATAGCGATCGATTGCTTCGTCGCGTGACACGCGCCGGCCGATCATCTCGTAGTCGGCCCGGACGATCTCGCGCATGCGCTCTTCGAGCTTGGCGAGATCCTCGGCCGTGAACGGCGCCGGGCGGTCGAAGTCGTAGTAGAAGCCGCTCTCGATCGACGGGCCGATCGTGGGTTTCGCCTCGGGGAAAAGGTCTTGGACGGCGTAGGCTAACACGTGCGCGGCCGTATGGCGCACGGCATCGAGACTGGGCTGACTCATCGGGGCCGAGTTTCCGGGGGCACGAGATGGAAGCCTCGCTATGCCGGTGGCACCACCGGCGCCGGCCGGCGATCCGGTATCTCGGATGGCTCGTCGTCGGTGGTCGAAGTTAGTCGGTGGTCGAAATTAAACGACGTCCCGCCTTGCTTCTATAGTTTGCAGCCAACCGACCGATCACTTAAGATGACGAGCCTCATCGCGAGGCCCGGTCGTTCACAATGGGTGCGCAACGTAGGATGCCTCTCGGACAGCAAACGCCTCCACCTGACCAAGAACTGGCTCGCATCGAACGCCCGCGCTTCGCGGGTCGCCTTTTTGGCGTCGGCGCGGCGCCGATTACGGTGGTGGTCGGGCCGCCGGGCGCGGGCAAGAGCGAACTCATCCGAGCTTGTCGGGTCGATCCGCGCGCGATCTACTTTCAGGTCGGCAACGAGAATGCGACGTTCGGGCGCTTCGTTCACGGGCTGGCGCGGGCCGTCGCGCCGATTGCGCCGGGGGCCGAGGCCGCCTTTCCCCGCGTTTGGGAGCGGGCGCTTCAGTCGCGTTCGCCGGGCATCGTGCTGGCGCATTGGCTAGCCGAGCATTTGCTGGGCATCGATCGGCCGATCGTGCTCGACGACCTTCACGCCGCCGCCGCTGACCCGAGCATCGCGGCATTCATCGGGAAAATTGCCGAATTACGGCCCGACGCGCCGCTGACGATCACCCTGCGCAGCGCGGGGGCGCTGCCGATTCCGCTTTGGATGGCCAAGGGTCGCATGGAACGGCCGATCGACGAGGCCGATCTGCGATTCGACCGGTCCGAGGTCGGTGCCGCCGCGCGCCGCTTCGACCTCGTCCTGAGCGCGGCCGAAATCGACACGATTATCGCGGCGACCGGCGGCTCGGCAATTGCGCTGAACTATGCGCTGACGCGCCTGCGCTGCGACCCGGGCGAGTTCGCGCGGGTCGGGATGCCGACATCCTTCGAGGGAGTCGCCGAACGCATCTTTGCGCGACGCACGGGAGCCGAATGCGCTTTTCTGTTCAGCGCCGCGCTGTTCCCATCCATCGACGATCAACTGCTCGCCTCAGCCGGGTGGGACACCGCCCCGGCGACCCGCGACGCGATCGGCGCCGACGGGCCGTTCATCTGGGAACGGCAGACCGACGGCGGCATCCACTTCCACGATCGCTTTCGCGATTATTTAGCCCGGCAATTCGAGGCATACGATCCGGACTTTCGTTCGCGGATCGCGCATCTGGTGGTCCAATCGCTGCGCGACGCCGGCCGGCACGCAAATGCGCTCGAAGTCGCGACGCGCCAGCGTCTTTGCGGCGCAGTGGGAAGATTACTCGACGAGCACGGCTTTGCGATTCTCGAGTCGGGCGAAGTCGACGTCATCAGCGAGGCTCTCAACGCATTCGCAACCGATCAGCGATTGGGCTCGCGCGCGATGGCGCTGCGCGGCTACATCGACGCACGCCGCGGACGTCTCGATACGTCGGAGGCCTGGTTTCGGCTGGGCCTCGAGAACGGGGACGATGAAGTATCGCGGGTAACGATCGCGATGTACTACGCGCGCGAATTAGCCCTTCAACGGCGCGCGGACTCGTGTGACGTCTTGGCTCCGTTCGCCGACTCAACGACGCTGCCGGGAAACCTGCTCATCGACGTTCAGTCGTCCTTCGCGCAAGCGTTAACCGCGGCGAACCGCCTAGACGAAGCACGTTCGCGTACCGAAGACGCACTGGCGATGCTGACGCCGGATTGCGCGCCGGCGCTGCGGGCACGGGTGTTCGCGCGGGCCGCGTATGTCGCGCTCGAAGGCGGGCAGTTTTCGCTCGCGCGCGAACGTGCCCGGATCGCCGCACCGCTGGCCGTTGCACAATCCCTCTACGACGTCGCCGCGTCAACCTATTCGGTGCTCTATAGTATCGCCTACGAGATCGACGATGACGCTGCTCTGAGTCTGGACTATTTGCGCTGCGTGCGCGATCTGGGGCTCAAATCGGGAACCTTGCGGCTCGAGCTCTATGCGCTGCTGGGCATGTACGAATTACATGCCGAGACCGGCGATGAGACGGCTCTGGCGGAAGTCGAGCATGAGCTCGGTGCGCTGGACAAACACGACGCCGCTGCCCAAATCATCGAATGCCTCGTTCCGGCGAAAGCGCTGCAAGCCGGTTGGGGCGGAGGCTTCGACGAGACCCAGCGGCTTCTACGCTCAACCGTCGAGCGCCAGGCGACGCCGGCGCACCTCGCGCTGTGCTGGGCGCAAATCGGACTCGCTTGCGCGGCGGCTGGGAAAGCGGAAGCGGCGACCGATGCGCTCGCCAGCGCGCGCGAAGCTCTCGCCGCGAACGATACGGGCACAACGAGATTCGGCTTAACGCTCCTTACGCTGGCGCTAGCGTCCTGGGTCAGGGGCGACGCCGCCGGTGCGCGGTGCTGGACGGCCGCGGCGGACGACATCGTTCTGGGTGCGGCACCGCGCTTGCGCGCGCTGCGCGGCGTGCTCGAAGCACTCGTCGTCGGCTCAACCGACCCGGCGAGCTTTGCCCCGCGGGTCCGCGACGCGCTCGGCGAGTTGCGCGCGGCTGCCTTTGGCGGCTTCGCGAAGCTGATCGAAGCGCTCCCAATTGCGGCCTCGTATGGCGCCGGCGAAAGCGAAACGATCGGGAGCCGATTAGCGAAGTCCGAATTAGCGGAACGCTTTGCTGCCGCATTAGAGGCCGGGGACGCCGCGCCGGTGACCGACTGGCTACTCGCGCTGCGCTGTTCGCCGATCGGGGCCGATGCGCTCGTAGCCCAATTTGACGGATGGGCCGCTGACCGCGTCGCGGGCGATGGCGTTGCGCGGCGTGCGCGCAGCGTACGGCGTCAGCTTTCGGTACATCGTCCGCCGACACCGGCGATCGTGCGGATCATGGACGACGTCGACCCGCACATCGACGTGCTATTTGAGCATTTACACGCCGCCGCGCCACTGATGGCCGAACACTCGCGCGCCGTCTCCGCGTGGTGTTCGCGAATCGCGCGCGCCTTGGGACTTCCAGAGAGTGAAATCCTCTTCATCAGCCGGTGCGGACTGATCCACGACGTCGGGAAAACGCTGACGCCCCAGGCAATTTTAGACGCACCGCGCGGTCTCTCCGAGGACGAATGGTCGATTATGCGCGAGCACGCGGCCGAAGGCGGCCGAATGGTCGCGCGGCTGGCGGCGCTGGCTCATTTCGAGCCGATCGTACGCGGACATCACGAGCGCCTCGACGGGAAAGGCTATCCCGACGGGTTGCACGCGAATGCCATCCCGCTCGCCGCGCGCATCGTGTCCGTCGCTGATTCTTTTAACGCGATGATCGGCCGGCGAGCGTATCGGCTTCCGATGGTACCCACCGATGCGCTCGGCGAACTCGAGCGGGGTCGCGGTACGCAGTTCGACCCCGACATCGTCGACGTCATGATTCGCATCGTTCTCGGACGGGTCGCCGAGCTGCCACCCGCGCACGCTCAACACGAACGAGTCGCCAGTAACGAGCTGCCGCCGCGCCGACTTTAACGCGACGCCGCGCGCGACTTGACAATAATCGATTCGTGTGCGGCCGATTCGCCGCTGCGCCGTCTGGCGGCAATCCGGTCCTTCAGAGCGGCCCCGATTCGAGCGTAGCCCGTGCGCATCCTCATGATAGCGATTTATCTAGTCAAGGACGTTTGCCGTGATGTCAAGGGAAAAAAGTAACTCCTAACGCTTGCTTTACTCCTACTTAACTGCTAAGCTAGCAAGCGTATCGCTCAAGTGGACCTCCGCGGCCCGCTTGGACCACGGAGGAACTCTTGACCACCCGCTTGACCACCCGCACCGTCCTGGGACGTAGCGCTCTTTTCCTGACCATCGTCGGGCTCGCGGCCTGCAGCACCGGCACGCAACAAAACATCGTCCCAGTCTCCGCTCCGGCGGCGACTCAACTGAGCGCTCATCGTGCGCCGCAAAGCGCGCGGGCTTTTGCCGCCGACTGTTCGGCGACAACCGGAGACGCGTTGTGCTCGAACATCGAACTTGCCGGCACCACGATCTTTGGTCCAACAACGCCGGCCGCGAATGTTCCCGGCTTCCACCCCGCCGACTTGCAGGCCGCGTATAAGTTTCCGTCAGCTGCCGCCGGTCGCGGTCAAACGATCGCGATCGTTATCGCCGCTAGCGACCCGAATGCCGAGGCGGATCTCGCGGTCTACCGATCCACTTTTGGCCTCAAGCCATGTTCGGTATCGAGCGGCTGCTTAGCCATATTGACGACGCCGAGCTATACGGTCGCGCCCGACAAAGATTGGGCTCGTGAAGCCTCGACCGGCTTGGACATGGCTTCCGCCATCTGCCCGAACTGCAAGCTCATGCTCTACCAGACCCCGAATACCAAAGACCATCTCGCCCAAGGCATTTCAGCCGCCGCCGCCGCGGGCGCCACGGTCATATCCAACAGCTTCACCTTAAACGAACACAGCTCCATGGCGACTTGGCAATTCCCGAGCGTGCCCGTCATCGCGGCGGCCGGCGATAGCGGCTTTGGTTTCGTGGATTGGCCTGCCGCCGCCACCAATGTCATCGCTGTCGGCGCCACAACGCTCACGCGCGCTTCAACGACGGCTCGCGGTTGGACGGAATCCGTGTGGTCCGGCACCAGCAGCGGCTGCAGCGCGGTCGCGACCAAACCGGCTTGGCAGACCAACACCGGCTGCACGGGTCGAATGACCGCCGACATCGCCGCGGTCGGCGATCCGAACACTCCGGTCGGCATCTACGATAGCTACCAGGACAATGGCTGGCTGCAAGTCGGCGGAACCAGCGTGTCGGCACCGATCATCGCCGGCGCCTACGGACTAGCCGCGAACGGCGCGACGCTCACGGGGGCGGCATCGATCTACGCTCACGCAGACGCCCTCTTCGCCGTCACCACCGGATCGAACGGGACGTGTTCCGTCGCGGTCATGTGCAACGCCGGGCCCGGTTACGACGGGCCCACGGGGATGGGCACTCCCAACGGCATCGGCGCCCTTTAGGAAAGCGGCGCCCCGACGGGCGCCGCGCGCGCGGCCCGACGCTCACAACGGGGCGCGTCCGCGCCCCGAATGATCGGCATCAGGCCGGTTTCATTCCAAACAAAATGGGAATCGGCGTCGTGGCCGCTTCCCATTTTTTTCGCGAACGTTTGTTTTTCGCTTCATGTCTTTTTCTGCTCTTTTCGCGTTGCGGATAATGGCTTCATGGTGACATCGCCGGTCATCTTGCTGCGGCGTGCCGCCGTTGTTGTCGGTGAAGCTATGCGGACCGTCCATCAGGTCGCGGACCGAGTTTGGACAGTAGAATCGCGCACGATCCAGCGGAGTGCGCGTTCATTGTATTACCGGCCGCTCAATCCTGTTGGAAGAGGAACTGAGCAGTTCATCTTCTGGTCATCGGACGACAGTGATCGGCTTGCCGTAAAGGGTGGTCCAAACTCAGTTAAAGCTTGTGTCTCCGGTCGCCCCGGAACAGCCGCGTGCCACTGAAGATCTGGCCCGCTTTGCCTACCGCTATCGCGGGGTACGCACTCCCCGAATAAAAAATGCCGAAGGCGTGACCGTCGCCTCAGCGGTGGTGGACGCCCGTCGCGCCGGCACGTGACCCGCCACGTCCGGCGATGTCGCAGCGATGACCCGGGCGCCGGTGAATCGAAAGCCGGAGAACGGCCTCCGCGCCGCGCATATTGCCGCGATGACTACTCGAGCGGCCCGGCAGGCCACGCGCCCGTTTCCCTTTGACGTGCCGATCGCTGAGCTCCGCCGCCGACGCAGCGCGAAGTGGACGACCTTTGCAGCGGACGTCTTGCCGCTCCCCGTCGCGGAGATGGACGTCCGGTTGGCACCGCCGATCATCGACGCGCTGCAAGCGGCCCTGGATGCATCCGATACGGGCTACTCCGGCGATCCGAGCGAGCTGATCGCGGCGTTCGCCGGATTTGCCGCGCGCCGCTGGGACTGGCGCGTTGCCGCTAGCGACGTCCGGGTCTGCACGGACGTTGCGGTGGGGGTCATCGAGATTTTGCGCCGCGTTGCTCCGCCCGGGGAACGCGTGCTGATCATGCCTCCGGTGTATCCGCGCTTCTTCGCGTGGCTGCACGAGACGGGTTTGCAAGCCGTGGAGGTGCCGCTCAAGGAACTCGAGCGCGGTGGCCGGCTCGACCTCGACGGTATCGCTGCCGCTTTGGCATCCGGTGTTCGGGTGGTGTTGCTTTGCCATCCGCACAATCCGACGGGCCGGGTCCACACCGCCGCGGAATTGCGTTCGCTGGCGGAGCTCGCCGCGCGACATGGTGCAATCGTCCTCGCGGATGAAATCCACGGTCCGTTAGCCTATCACGGGACCGAGTTTCGTCCGTACCTAACCTTGAGCGAAGAGGCCCGAGCGACCGGTATCGCCTTCACGAGCGCTTCCAAGACCTGGAACATCCCGGGACTCAAGTGCGCGTTGCTCGTCGCGGACTCAAGCCATCACGAACGCGCGCTCAAACCCTTTCCGCTTGGACAAGCGTGGCATGCCGGGCATTTCGGGATGCTCGCGAGCGCAGCCGCGTTTGCCCACGGCGATGCGTGGCTCGATGACCTCATCGCCGGTTTGGAGTCGAACGTGTCATTGCTGCGCGACCAGCTAGCGAGCACCATCCCGCAGATTCGCATGGCGGATCCGCGCGCAAGCTATCTTGCTTGGCTCGACTGTTCGGCGTTGGGGCTCGCCGGCGAACCCGCCGAGCTGTTTCTCGAGCGCGGCCGGGTAGCGTTGACTCCCGGCCGGAGTTTCGGTCCGCCCGGTGCGCGGCACGCGCGCTTGAACTTCGCCTGCTCCCCCGATATTCTCATCGAGGCCGTCGCGCGCATGGCGCGCGCGCTTCGGTAGGATGCGCTGCTGCGACAAATGCGCACAATTACGCGATGTCGGCGTTCTGGATGACGAGACTGAGCGTTCTCTGGATTTTCGCACCCACCCGAGCGTAGCCCAGTTCTCGGGATGTCTGGTGCAGTATCTCATCAGAGCTTCGTAATAAACCGTCTGAGATAACCCAGCGCACGATACTCAGGAGTTGGAGTGGCGTGTAACTATCGATCGGAGCGCCCGGGATTATCGTGGGGCGGATTCCCGTCCGATGCGCTGGCGGGGTTGCAGCGGCCGGCGGCAGCGTCGGCATGACCGGCGGCGCGTCGTGGGGGTTTTCGCTAAGCTTCCCTTGGATCGCAGCTTCGTACGCCGCTACCGTTCGAGTGATCTCGCCGTCGCGATCGGTAAACCAATCGGTCGACCAGATGTGGTGGAACGTCCAGCCTTGAGCTTCGAGATGCGTTTGCCGGATGCGATCGCGGTCACGCGCGGTCTGCGCGCTGTGGTACGTTGCACCGTCACATTCGATCGCTAGACAGTAGGAACCGGGCGCACGCGGGTCCTGAACGGCAAAGTCGAGTCGGTACGAGGACGTGCCGTATTGCGGGATGAGCTTGAGACCTTTAGCGCTCAGGGCTTGGTAGATGTCCGCCTCGAACTCGTTCATGGGAATCTTGTCGTTGGCTTGGTCGTTGCCCAGATCGCGCCCGTCGCTTTCCGCGAATCGGATGTAGCGCTTGAGGAGCTTGGCGCCCGTGGCGTTGAGCTTGGTGTCGTCCATATCGATGCTGCGAAACGAGGACACCAGGGTCATGCGGCGGACGGCGCGGGACACCGCGACGTTGAGCCGGCGTTCGCCGCCGGCGTTATTGAGCGGGCCGAAGCGGTAAACCATGTCGCCCTTGAGGTTCTTGCCGTAGCCGATACTTAAAATGATGGCGTCGCGTTCGTCACCTTGGACGCGTTCGAGATTTTTGCAGAAGAACGTCCGTTCACCCTGATCGCTAAAGAACGCGTCGAGTTCGGGGCGCTTCTGCCGGGCGGCGTAAAGCGTCTTTTCGATGCGCGTCGCGTGCTTGATGCCCATGGCGATGACACCCAAACTCTCGAAGGGCCGGTGTTCGGCATGGTCGAGGACGAGGTCGACGACCCGCAGAACTTCGGCCGAATTGCTCTCTTCGTCGCCGTCGCGCTTGGGTTCTTCGACCAGAAAATGTTGGATCGCGGGCGGCGGCTCTTCGCGGCTCGGAAACGTGATGAGCGCATTGCCGTAGAACTCTTTATTCGAGAAGGCGATCAGCCGTTCGTCGCGGCTGCGATAGTGCCAATCCAGCGATTGCGGCCGGACGTAAATCGACATGAGGTCCAGGATGGACTCGATGTTTCGGGCGTTGTCGTCGGAGGTTGCGTCAGCATCGTCTTGGTCATCGTCGGTTTCGCTGGATCCGGCGAAGAACGTCGTCGGCGGGAGCTGATGCTTGTCGCCGGCGAGGACGACGCGCTTGCCCCGGATGATGGAGGTGATGGCGTCTTCGGGTAGGACTTGGCTTGCTTCATCGAAGATAACGACGTCGAACTTGGACTTCGGGTCGGTTAATTGGCTCACCGAGAGCGGCGATGCCATCCAGCACGGGACCAGCGCCGTGGTGATCGCATCGGCTTGTTCCATGAGTTTGCGCAGCGGGAGTTGTCTGATCTTTTTGGCGAGGTTCGTGCGAAACACGACGGCCTGCTGCGGGAAGTCTTTTTGAGCCTGAAAATACCTTTCGGCCGCCGAACGGCGAATGCGAATGGCCGCGAGATTCAGACGATCGAGGTCCAACTGGCCGAATTCGGCGATCACCGCCTCGAATTGGTTTCTATTGAAGCCGGCGATGCGTTGGTCGTCGATGCTGATGCGCTCGATCGCGGAGCGCAGCCAAATGCCTTCAAAGAGGTCGGTCCAGAGTTCCGGCGGTCGGGGCGCGCGCACTATTTCGCGGAAGATAGGAGATAGCCCGGCAGCCGAAAGTTGCCCGCGCAGCGCGTGCGCGCGGACAGCTTTGTAGGCCGCGGGCTGCGTTTCCCGGTATGACGCCACGAGTGTCTGCAGGCCTGACAACTGTGTTTCGTTTGATTTGGCGATGCCGGCGAAAACGCGGAGATTCGCGAGCATCCGGGTGATCGTCGCCAGCAATTTCTTCGGATCGGTCGTGGCGAAAACCGAGAAGAGGTTCGCGGTTCGCCAAGGTGCGGGAAGCGCAAGGACGTCATGCAGGGCGGTGCGCAGGTTGCCGGTGGTCTGTCGGCCGCGAGCGGCCGAGGTGAGCGTTGTCGCCGCGGTGCGGGCCTCCGCGCTAAAGAAAGCCATGAAGCGGGACACCGTGCCGGCGTTCTGGCGATCGAGGACCGAAGCTAATGCCGCTACGTCGAGGGTCATGATCTGCGGTTCAAAGCGTTCGAGGATTGAGCACGTGGCGGTCAGACAGGCCGCCAATCCGTCGAGATCCGCCAGCGAGGTGCAGGTGGGAACCGCCAGATTCCGGGCTACCTGCGCGATCCGAGGGACCGTATCCGCCAAGTCGTCGAACAGCGTCCCAACGAGGGTCACGGCCCGCTCTGCCGTTTGGTCATCAGGAAATTCGGCTGGTCCCCACGGCGTTGCGCGGTCCCCGAGAAAGAGCGCCGGCGCGGTAGCCGCTTCGTCGAACAGCGCGCGCAGCTGCGTCATCCGTGGCTTGTCGAACGTTTTCGTCTGGTCAGGCGTCAGCCGGATGTCACATCTCGCCGGCGCCGGGATTTTGGCGTACTTCACGAGCAGCTCGTAGAGACTCTGATCGTATCCCGGGCGTTTCTCGTGCATCGCCTGGTCGTGAGCATTGAGTTTTTGCCGCGCGCCCTCGAATTGCCGGTAGGTGTTTTCGAGGTCCGGCGGCGGGGTCGATCGCGCGACGGCGTCCGCATCTTGCAACCCCTGGTAGATTTTCTTGCGCTTGACGTCGGCACCGTGCAGATCGAGCACGAGGTGCCCGAGGCCCACCTTCGTCAGCCGCTTGAGAACCGCGTCGAGTGCTGCGCGCTTCTCGGCGACGAACAAGACCCGTTTGCCGTCGCCGATGAGCGCGGCAATGAGGTTGGCGATGGTTTGGCTCTTACCGGTTCCCGGCGGTCCCCGCATGACCGCGTGGGTCCGCGAGCGCAGAATCGAATGAAGGACGCGTTGCTGCGAGGAGTCCGCGTCGAGAACGAAGAGTTCGTCATGCGCCGGAATGTCGTCGAGGTGCGCTGGAACGGTCCCGCGGCCTTGTTCATTCGAGATGAAGGCTTGAGCCTGGGCATCGCCCGAGATCGCCGAAAGCAGATCGTTCTGCGCGATCAGGCCGATGTGCTCGGTCAGGTCCGCGACCATCGCCATTTTTTGGAAATTGAAGTTGCCGATCTCACATTGCGTGGGAAAGATCACGTCCGGCAGGCTCGCGAGCCGTTCGCGTAGTCGCGACACCAACACATTGAGATCGTCGCCGGCTTCTTCGGCGATCTGCTCCGTATCGATGTCAATGCCATAGGTTTCTTTGACGAATGCGACGAGGACGGCGTTGATCTGGAAATCGCCCGCCCGTGCGATTTTGGGGTCGGCGTTAGGGCTGGAGGCGTTCTGGATTGCGACCGGGAGCAACACGAGCGGAGCCAGCGGGTTTCGCGCTGGGGAGAGCGGTTTTGGGATGGTGCCGTCGGCGTCGGTTTCCGGGGCCTTCGGCGGGCTGAAGCTATTCTCCGAGAACGTCCACGTGGCGAAACCGAGTCCGGCAAAGAGCGTCTGCAGTCCGCGCTCTTCGGCGTTGGCTTGAGCCTTGAGGTGAATGTCTCGCAGCTTTGCCCGGGTTTTGACATCTCCGGCGGCACCGATGTCGGCGACGCTGATAGCGGTACCGTCAAGCAATTTGGCGATGGCGGGTGTGCCGACGTCCGGCAGCCGAAGCGTGCCGGCCTTTAATTCTCGAAAGAACAGGAGCGGGTTATTTCGGGTAAAATCGTTGAGCTTGATCTTGAAGGCATTGATTTGGTCGCGTAAAGATTTCGGAATCGCTTCCGCCGGAAGATCTTGGGTGTGAAGATTCATGCCCGTTGTGAGCCAGTCGGATCCTCGCGTCTGGTACCGCGGGAATACGTGGCGATATGGGCTTTCGGCGCGCACGCGGTGCTCATCGAATTCTCTTGCAGCATCGGTATAGTATCGGCGATAAACGTCCTGACCAAGAACATCGCCGTGATCGCGCTCCTCGACCGGGAACGGATCTCGTGCAAGAGTTCGGGTCGTTTGCGCGGTCCGCTATCGCCGTGCCGGCGCCGCCTGGGGCAAGTGATTCAGGAAGTGGAGACGGTCCGACTACCAACCACGTATTGCCCCGTGGGTGTTCGGCCTGCGGTCAACGACCGTCGTGCAAACCGCTGTGCCGGCCTGCAGCTCAGCCGACGCCTAGCTCGATCGAACGCCCTGGAGCCAAGCTCAGAAACGAGGAACTAGGCGCGTTTGACGCGGCGGCTGCGCAGGCAGCTCGTGCACACGCGGGCCGTCAAGTGGGTGCCGCGCTCGTCGATGCGCACCGCCTGGAGGTTGGGCAGCCAGCGCCGCTTGGTCTTGTTCATCGCGTGGCTGACGTTATTCCCCGCCATCGGTCCCTTACCACACACGTCGCATCGTTTGGCCATAACGGAGGGAGTGTACCATGCGGCCAAAGCCCTGACAAGGGCGCGCCCCCGAACCCGGCGATCCGCGGCGCGTGGTAACGGCTGTACGGTTCGAAAATTTTGCCTTCCCATCACAGCGGTATGCGGCGGCAATCGGCGAACGGTTTGCCGACGTGAGCTCCCCAGAGTTTCCCGTCAACGGCTCGGCCGCGAAGCTCGACCGCCGCTTGAAAGATACACCGCGGATCGCGGTCGACGCCATGGGCGGCGACGACGCGCCGGGTGAGATCGTCGAGGGCACGATCCTCGCTCACCGTGACGGCATCGGCCGGATGATCCTCGTCGGCGACCGCGAGCGGATTGCCCCATTGCTCCATGCCCGGGGCTGTTCGGAGATCGAGATCGTCCACGCCGCGGGCGAAGTCGCGATGGACGCGCCCGCCTCACAAGCGGTGCGCAATGCCGCCGGCACGAGTCTGGGCGAGGCGGTCGAACTGGTCCGCGGCGGTGCCGCCGATGCGGTCGTGTCGGCCGGCAACAGCGGCGCGTTTTTGGCAATCGCGCTCATTCGCCTGCGCACGATCCCGGGCATCGCCCGGCCCGCTATCGCCGCCGTGCTGCCGGGCAAGACCGGCCCGGTCGTGCTCGTCGACGCCGGCGCCAACGTCGACTGCCGTCCCGAGTGGATGATGCAGTTCGGCATTATGGGCGCGGCCTACTCGCGCGCCGCGCTGGGTGTCTCCAATCCGCGCGTCGGCATCATCTCCAACGGTGAGGAGCGCACCAAGGGTAACGCCCAATCGATCGAAGCCGCCGCACTGCTCGCGCGCGCGCCGCTGCACTTCATCGGCAACATCGAAGGCAAAGACGTGCTCAGTTCGGTGGCCGACGTCGTGGTTGCCGACGGCTTCGTCGGCAACGTGATGCTCAAACTCGCCGAAGGCGTTGGGGCATTCTTTCAAGTCAGCCTCAACGAAGCATTCGCGACCGCCTCACCATTGGCCAAGCTCGGCGGGCTGCTGGCCCGCCCGGCGTTCGCGGTGATGAAGAAGAAGCTCGACTACGATTCCTACGGCGGCGCGCCGCTCTTGGGCGTGCGCGGCAACTGTATCGTCGCGCACGGGCGCTCGAACCGCAACGCGATTCGTAACGCGATCAAAGCCGCCGCGCTCCAAGCCGGTGCGAATCTCGTCGGCGCGATCGCGGCGAGCGTCGAGAAGGTCAGCGCATGATTCCGATTTCGCCGCGGCGCCCTTCGACGGATCGATGAACGGAGCGGCGCCGGTCGCGGCCGGTATCTACGTGCATTTGCCGTTCTGTCCGTATGTGTGCCCGTATTGCGACTTCGCCAAGTGGCCCTACGCGCGGCGCAGCGCCGAACGTTACCTTGCCGCACTCGAGGCCGAGATCGCGGCGTCGCCCGCGGTGCGCGGCACGACGATGTTCTTCGGTGGCGGCACGCCCAACACATACGCCGCCGCGACCCTGGCCGAACTCATCGCGACGCTGCGCGAGCGCTTCACCCTGCCCGCGGACGCCGAGATCTCGGTCGAACTGAATCCCGACCTCGCGCTGTGCGAAGAACTGCCCGCGCTGCACGCCGCGGGTGTCACGCGGCTGTCGATCGGCGTGCAGTCGTTCGATCGTGACGAACTGCGGCGTTTGGGCCGGCGCCACGCGCCGGATGACGTGGCGCTCGTCGTCGGACGCGCGCGCGCCGCTGGGTTCGACAACGTCAGTCTGGATCTGATGTTCGCCGTCCCGGGGCAAACCGAAGCCTCCTGGTCCGACTCGCTCGAGCGCGCGTTCGCGCTGGGCATCGATCACCTTTCGACCTACGGGCTCACGGTCGAAGTCGACACGCCGTACGCGCGCTGGTACCAGCGCGAACCCGGGGCGTTCTTCGATGACGAACGCGAGGCGCGGCTCTACGAAATCGCGATCGAACGTGCCGCGCGGGCCGGCTTCGAACACTACGAGATCTCGAATTTCGCGCGGCCCGGCCGGCGCTGCGCGCACAACGAAAACTATTGGCGCAACGGCAGCTACGTGGGACTGGGCGTCGGGGCCGCAGCGTATTTGGACGGGGTGCGCTCCACCCACACGCGCGATCTCGACGCCTATTGCGGCGCGGCTTTGGCGGGCAGCGTCATCCCAGGCGAGTCTGAGACGCTCGTCGGCGATGAGCGGACGGGTGAAGCGACGATGCTCGCACTGCGCACGCTCGAGGGGGTCGATACGCGCGAATTTCAAGCCCGCTACGACGTTGATTTTCATCAGCGCTACGGCACCGTCATCGCCGATCTCACCGCCGCGGGAATGCTGCGCATCGCCGGCGAGCGCGTGCAACTGACGGAGCGCGGGCGGTTTCTGGCCAACGACGTGTGCGGTGCGTTTCTCGGCGGGCATTGATCCTGGCGCGCGCGCGGCGGCCGCGCTGCTGCGCCTGGTTTTTGCGGCGATCTTCGGCACGACCGGCTTTCTGCTCGGCCGCGAAGCCTACACGCACGCCATTTCGATCCACGTTGCCAGCCAGCTCTGGCAAGTCGTCCTGCTCATCGTCGCCCCGGTGGTCGGCGCGGTGATCGGCGTGCTGCTCGTGCCCGCCGCGCAGTCGATGTTCGAGGCCGAACTCGTCACCGTCGAACGCGCGATCGAACGGCTCGCGCCGGGCGAACTCGTCGGCGGCGCGATCGGCCTGACCACGGGCCTGGTGATCGCGTTTCTGGCCAAGAGCGTGCTCTTCGAGTTCATCACGTTCGCCGGCCCGACCGGCGGCTACATCGCGATTCTGCTGTATCTGCTCATCAGCTTGTTCGCCGCGTATCTCGGTGCGCGCGTCGGGGCCAAGCAGCGAGTGACGCTGGGGCGCCTGTCGGGCGGTGCCGCGGTCGCCGCTCCGCCCGGCGGGGTGGCCAAGATCATCGACACCTCGGTGATCATCGACGGCCGCATCCTCGAAATCGTCGAGGCCGGCTTTCTCGAAGGGCCGCTGGTGCTGCCGCGCTTCGTCCTGCGCGAACTGCAGCTCATCGCCGACTCGGGGGACTCGCTCAAACGAACCCGCGGCCGGCGCGGTCTCGAAGTCCTCACCAAGCTGCAGCAAATTGCGACGCTCGAGATCGTCGAACGCGATTACGACGATATCAGCCAAGTCGACGCCAAGCTCGTGCGGCTCGCGCAGGAACGCGGCGGCAAGCTCGTGACCAACGATTTCAACCTCAACCGCGTCGCGCAAGTCGAAGGCGTCACGGTGCTCAATATCAACGAACTGGCCAACGCCGTCAAACCCGTGCTGCTGCCGGGAGAAGAACTGCGCGTCACCGTCATTAAAGAAGGCAAAGAAGCCCACCAGGGAGTCGGTTACCTCGACGACGGCACGATGATCGTGATCGAAAACGGCCGCCGCCTCATCGGGGAAACCGTCGACGTTTCGGTGACGAGCGCGCTGCAGACGATGGCCGGCCGGATGATCTTCGCGCGGACCAAACGGATATGATCTGGGGTGCCGTCATCGTCGCGGCCGGTCGCGGCACGCGCTTCGGTCAGCCGAAACAACTCATCGACCTGGGCGGCAAACCGCTCGTCGCGTGGTCGGTGGAGACGCTCGCCGCGATGCCCGAGATCGTCGCTCTCGTCGTCGTCACCGAGGCCGAGTTCATCGACCGGATGGAGCGCGCCGTCGCGCCGTTCGCGCGCGGCTTGCGGCCGCAGATCGTGTCCGGCGGTCCGACGCGCCAGGACAGCGTGCGCCTGGGGATCGCGGCGCTGCCCGAGCACTGCGCGGGGATTCTCGTCCACGACGGCGCGCGGCCGCTGGTGCGCGCGCATGAAATCCGGGCCGGCATGCGGGTCGTGCGGCCGGGCGCGGCGTCGCTCCTGGCGGCGCCCGTCGTCGACACGATCAAGGTTGTCGATGCGCAACGCGTCGTGACCCGGACACTGGACCGCGCGACGCTGTGGGCCGCGCAGACGCCGCAGTTCGCGGCGGCGCGCGATCTGCGGCGGGTGCACGCCGAGGCGCTGCGCTGGGGCTGGCCCACGGCAACCGACGACGCGGCGCTGCTCGAACGCGGCGGGGTCGCGGTCAGCGTGGTTCGAGCCGCGGCCGAAAATTTCAAAGTCACGCTGCCGGGCGATTTGGCCCGGGCCGAAGCCGTCTTGCGCGAACGCGGACCGCTGCCGCTCAACGAAACCGAAGTGCTGCTCGTCGAATGCTTCGTGCCGGCCGCGGCGGTCGACGCGGTGCTGACCGAGCTGGAGTCGCGCACCGCGCGCATCGACGGCCTCGACCGCGATTTGCCCACCGCGGTCGCGATTCGGGCCTACGTCGGTCGCGAGGAGCTGCGCGGTTTCGGCGTCCGGCTGCACGCGCTCGCCGGCGAAGATGCGCTCTTCACCACCCATCTCTCGCACCTCGCCTCGCACGCATGACGCGCGTGGGCCACGGGTTCGATGTTCACCGGCTCGTCGCCGGACGCCCGTTCATCCTGGGCGGCGTGCTCATCGCGCACGAGACCGGACCGTTCGGCCACAGCGACGCGGACGTGCTCGCGCATGCGATCAGCGACGCGCTCCTGGGCGCGTGTGCGTTGGGCGATCTCGGCAGTCACTTCCCCGACACCGATCCGCAGTGGCAGGGCGCCGACTCGATGCGGCTGCTCGCCGCCGTGCACGAGCTCACGGTGCGGCACGGCTACACGCTGGCGAACCTCGATGCGACCGTCGTCGTCCAGCGGCCGAAGCTCGCGCCGTATCTCGACGAGATGCGCGAGCGGATCGCCGAGGTGCTGGCCATCGACGTTGGCTGCGTGAGCGTCAAGGCCAAAACCAGCGAGGGTCTGGGCTATACCGGCGACGGCAGCGGGATCGCCGCCTACGCCGTGGCGC
>PLAE01000148.1 GCA_003134035.1 Candidatus Velthaea versatilis | reverse complement strand
CGGTCGGCGCGTCGCGTGCCGTCGCCACGCTGCGCGGGGTCGCCGCGGGCGCCTGCGGCCCCGCGCCGGAAACGGGGGCCGCTTGCCGCCAGCCGACGACCATCGTCACGAGCACAACGAGCGCGCAGACCAGCGCGCCGAAGGCGAAATAGGGCCGATCGCCGCCGGCCGCCGGCACTAGGGTTAGCGCGATCAAAACGACGGCCACGCCGGCAACGGCGATCGATGTGACTTTCATGGACTCCACGTGCCTTACGGCGTTCGGCGCTGGGACAGCGCGCTCAACGTAACAATTCGAGGCACGAGGACCAGCGCTTTGTCGATAGTGCTGCTAGACCAAGCGAAACGGCTCCTCCGCCGGGCGCCCGGCCGCGCGGATCAGCGCTCGACGCACGGCAACGTCGCGCCGAACAACCGCGAACGACCGCCGTGGAACGCGACGGGGAGGAAAATTTTCTTGTTGACCGTGCGCCGCGATGCAGGGCTTTTGCCGCAGCGGAAAAACTTTCGTTGCGACGACTTTGCGCTCCCCTCCGCGTCGTTCGAGGCAACGACCGCGTCGTTCGAGGCAACGATGATAACGACCGAACCCAGCGCAGCGCCCCCGGTTCCGCCTCAACCGCCGTCACGGACGCCCGTGGGCGCGCGCGTCGCGCGTTTGGTTCGTTCGCGCGAAGCCGGCATCTTCATCGCGCTGGCCATCATGTCGGCGCTGCTCGCCTTCACCGCCCCAACCTTTCGCACGACCGATAATCTTATCAACGACGCGCGCAATTTTTCGTTCATCGGAATCGTCGTGCTCGGCGAAGCGATGGTGATGATCACCGGCGGGATCGACTTGTCGGTCGGCAGCGTTTGGGGCATGACGGCGGTAACGACCGCCGCGCTGATGGCCGCGGGGTGGCCCACCCTTGCGGCGATCGCCGCGGGGCTCGGCTGCGCGGCGATCGTCGGTCTGTTCAACGGCTTCTGCGTCACGAAGCTCAAAATGCCGCCGTTCGTGCCGACGCTCGCCACGATGAGCATCGCGCGGGCGCTCGCGCTCGTGATCACGCGCGGCCGTTCAATCGGCGAGTTTCGTCCCGACGGCGACGCGTTCTACAATTTGGGCGGCGGCACGCTGTTCGGCTTGCCCAATCCGTTCCTCATCTTCATCGTGCTTTCGATTCTGGCATGGTTCGCGCTCGACCGCACGATTTTCGGCCGTCAGCTCTACGCGATCGGCGGCAACGAACGCGCCGCGCGGCTGAGCGGCATCGAAGTCGATCGGCTCAAGATCGGCGTGTACACGGCGTCGGCGGTGCTGGCCGGACTCGCCGGAATCATCGAAGTCAGTTACTTGTCGTCGGCCATCGCCAATCAGGGTTTGGGCAAGGAACTCAGCGTGATCGCCGCGGCCGTCATCGGCGGCACGGCGCTCACCGGCGGTGAAGGCACGGTCCTCGGAATCTTCATCGGCACGGTCATGCTCGAAGTGCTGCGCAACGGGCTCGTTCTGCTGGGTACCGACGCCTATTGGCAAGGCGTCTTCGTGGGTCTGGTCATCATCATCGCGGTCTTCATCGATCAGTTGCGCAAAGGCTTGTGGCGCAAGCGCTGAGCGCGGTCTTCCCTCCCATCCTTCGCGACGTACTATTTATTCGCGACGGAATATTCGACGTACTATTAAGGAGCCAAGCATGAAAAAGCAGCTTATAACGAGCGCCGCTCTCGTTGCGCTCACGGCCTGGTGCGCGGTTTCGTACCAAGCCCGGGCGCAAGACTCCAACAAGACCTTCGCGATGGTCCCCAAACTCGTCGGCGTTCCGTTTTACGCCGACGTGGAGAAAGGCTGCACCGAAGAAGCCGCTAAGTTACACGTGACGTGCCTCTTCACGGGGCCGACCCAAGCCGACGAGGCCCAGCAGGCGCAAGTCGTACGCGATCTGGTCACCAAAGGCGTCGCGGGCATCGCGATCGCGCCCAACAATCCCGAGTCGATCGCCTCGGCGATCGCCGCGGCGCAAGCCAAGGGCATCCCGGTCATCACCTTCGACTCCGACGCGCCGAACACGAAACGCACGACGTTCGTCGGCACGAATAACCTCGACGGCGGCACGCAAGGCGGCAAAGCGTTCAAAGCGGCGCTGCCCCACGGTGGCACGTACGCGATCATCACCGGCGGTTTGGCGGCCGACAATCTCAACGACCGCATCAAGGGCTTCAAGACGGCCATCGGCAGCGGCTTCACCGAAGTCGCGGGCTCGCCGTTTCCGTGCGACGACGATTCGAATAAAGCCATTCAGCTCATTCAGGACGTGCTGACGAAGAATCCGAACCTTAGCGGCATCTTCTACTCGGGCGGCTGGCCGATGTTCGCACCGGAGGCCTACACTCGCGCCCTGCAAGCGCACCAAGCCGCGATCAAGAGCGGCAAGTTCGTGGTCGTGTCGTTCGACACGCTCACCTCGCAGCTCAAACTGCTCAAAGCCGGCTACGCGACCACGCTGATCGGCCAGCGCCCGTACAAGATGGGAACCCAGTCGGTCGACGTGCTCGCGGGGATGGCCGCCAAGAAGAGTGCGCCCAAGATCATCGACACGGGCGTCGACGTGGTCACCTCCAAGAACGTCGACACGTTCTTGAAGTAACGCCGGCGACGTTCGCGCCATGACCGCCTTACTGCGCATCGAGTCGGTTTCGAAAACGTTTCCGGGCGTCAAGGCGCTCGACCGCGTTTCGTTCGAGGTGGAATCGGGTTCCGTTCACGCCGTGATGGGCGAAAACGGCGCGGGCAAATCGACGTTGATGCAGATCGTCGCCGGCGTCTTGCGGCCCGACGGCGGCGAGCTGATCTTCGAGGGCGAAGCGCTGCACTTGCGGAGCACGCGCGACGCCGCCGCGCGCGGCATCGCCATCGTGTTCCAAGAGCTCAACCTCGCCCCGAATCTGACCGTCGCCGAAAACATCAGCCTGGGGATCGAGCCGCGCGCGCTGGGGCTGTTCGTAAACCGTTTGGAACTGCGGGCCCGGGCGGCGGCCATCCTCACCCAACTCGGCATCCGGCTCAACCTCGACGCGCGCGTGGGCGACTTGACCATCGCGCAGCAGCAGCTCATCGAAATCTGCAAGTCGCTCGTCCACACGCCGCGCTTGCTCATCCTCGACGAGCCAACCTCGAGTTTATCGGAAACCGAAACGACGCTGCTCTTTCGCGTCATCGCGAATCTCAAAGCTGCCGGCGTCACGATCCTGTACATCTCGCATCGCATGCGCGAGGTGTTCACGATCTGCGACGCGGTCACGATCCTGCGCGACGGCAAGCACGTGCGCACGATGCCGCTCGCGGCCACCGATCAGGACGAGATCGTCCGTCTGATGGTCGGCCGCGACCTCGCCAACATCGCCAAACCGTCGGACCACGCTACCGCGCGCCCGATCGTCCTGTCGGTCCGCGACCTGAGCGACGGGCGCCAATACCAGGAAATCTCCTTCGACTTGCGGCGCGGTGAGATCGTGGGTTTGTCGGGTCTGGTCGGGGCCGGGCGGTCGGAAATGGCGCTGGGCCTGTTCGGCGCGCCCGCGCCGGAACGCGGCGACATGACGCTCGACGGCGTGCCGGTGAAGATCGGCAGCCCGAGCCGCGCGATGCGGCTGGGCATCGCGCTCGTGCCCGAAGACCGCAAGCTGTTGGGGCTCGTGCTGGGACTGGGCGTCGGATCGAACGTCTCGCTGGCGGCGCTCGCGCGATTGTCGCGCGCGGGCTTGATCGATTTCGGCGCCGAGACCACGCTCGTCGGCCGCTACATCGATCGGTTTCGCATCAAGACGCCCAGCCGCGAGCAGCTCGTCGGTCTGCTCAGCGGCGGCAATCAGCAAAAAGTCGTGCTCGCAAAATGGCTCGCGACGAATCCGCGGGTGCTCATCGTGGACGAGCCGACGCGTGGCGTCGACGTCGGCACGAAAGCTGAAATCTATACGCTCATGCGCGAGCTTGCCGCCGAGGGGCTTGCGATTCTCGTTATTTCCAGCGATCTGCCCGAAGTGCTCGCCATTTCCGATCGCATCCTGGTGATGCGACAAGGCCGGCTGGTCGGCGAACTCGCGCACGCCGAGGCGACCGAAGAGCGCATCATGGCGCTCGCGGCGCTCGAACACGCGACCTCGGCGGCATAGCCGGGGTCGACGCCTCACGCCGGTCCCGGGTCGACGGTCGTTCCGGCATAGATGTCGCCGAAGCTCAAGGTGAAATCCTCGCCCGGGATCTCGATGCGCCCGTTCTCGGCCGGCATGAGCACGAAACGCCCATCGTCTTGGCGGAGATGACTTCACGCTGACCGCGGGCGCGAGTCGATCACGACGTATTGTTCAAGGCGCGCGAGTCGCGCGTACTCGACGGGTGCCACGACGAGGTCTTTGCCCGCGTAGTCCGACGAGAGAACCTCGACGACGATCCGTGCGTCGAATCGAATCGATTTCGTCGCGCTTTCGTGGCTCATCGGTCCTCGGATCGTATCACGGTGCCGCCTGGGGTCGATCGCGAACCGGCGCAATCGCCGAACTGGATTCCCGATCTCGATCGCGCACGTTCTCGTCGACTTCACGTTGCAGACGGCGGGAGCGGTCCCTTAGCCACATCCGCCACGATTCCGTTCCAGTGGTGCGCCGGACTCTTGAACCGGCGCGTGAAACACCGCGCTCGATGCGTCTACTTGCGGCCGGTGTGCTCAGTTGTGCCCTTGTGTGGGGCTGCGCGCCTCGCCAACCCAGTGGGCAGCACGGGCCGGGCGCGCGGATCGGCATGCTCGTGCGCGGCTTGGGCGATCACTCCTTCAGCGACGCGGCCAACGCCGGTCTCCAAGCTGCCCGGCAGCGGCTGGGCATCACGCCGGTGCTCGTGCAAACCCGGTCCGTCAGCGACTATCAAGCCGATCTCATCCGGCTCGCGAGCGCGGGGTCGGCGGAGACCTTCGCCATCGGCTACAACATGGCCGCCGATCTTGCTCAGGTCGCGCCGCGTTTTCCGGAGGCCCACTTTGCCATCGTTGACGCCGTCGTCGATGCGCCCAACGTTACATCGGTAACGTTCCGGGCCGAGGAAGGATCGTTTCTCGCCGGCGCGCTCGCGGCGCTCACCACACGCACGAAGACGATTGCGTTCTTGGGCGGCGCCGACGAACCAATCATCCGCACCTTCGAGGCTGGTTATATCGCGGGCGCACGCGAGATCGACCCGTCGATCCGCGTGCTGGTGAAGTTCGTCGGCGCGTTCGAGGACGTGCCCGCCGGCAAGGAGCTTGCCGGCGTTCTCTATTCGCAGCGCGCCGATATCATCTACGCCGCGGCCGGCAGCGCGGGATTGGGTGCGATCGGGGAAGCGCGCGAACGCAGCGGCGCCTACGTCATCGGCGTCGACATGAACGAAGACGGGCTCGCGCCGGGGAAAGTGCTTACCAGCGTCCTCAAACGTGTCGACGTCGGCGTGTACCGCATCTGCGCGCTCGCGGCAGCGAACGCGCAGCGCCCAAAGCACCTGAGTATCGGGCTCAAAGAAGGCGGCGTCGGACTGACCGATTTCCGCTACACGCGCGCGATTGTCACCGCGGCCGATCGCGGCAAGCTCGATCGGCTCAAGAACGCGCTCATTGCCGGACGTATCGTCGCGCCGCACGATCTCGAGGGCCTCGCCGCGTTTCGGCCCGCGCCCCTCTGAGCGAAGCTTAGCGCGCGGGCATAAATCGTTCGAACCACGCGATCGTTTCTTCGACGGCGAGGCCGGCGTGGAGCGGTGCGGCGGTCCCCATCAGATCGTGGGCGGCGCCGGGAAAGCGCAGCATCTCCACGGTTTTCCCGCGCGCCACGAGTGCGCCGAAGATCTGCTCGCCCTGATCGATCGGACACCGATAATCGTTTTCGCTCTGCAGCAGCAGCAGCGGCGTTTCGATGTCGGCCGCGTGGGCTAGCGGCGAGTGCCGCCAAAAGCGCGCCAGCGTCGATTTACCGCCGGCCGGATGGCTGGGGAACGGATCGCCGAACGCGTTCTCGAAAAAGAACAGCCCGGTGTCGCTGATCAAATACCAGGAGAGCCAATTGACGATGCCGTTGATCGACACGGCGGCCCGAAAGCGACGCGAATGCGCGATCGCCCAGGTCGCCATGAAGCCGCCGTACGACAGGCCGGTGATGCCGAGCCGCTCGCCGTCGATGACGTTTTGCGCGACGAGCATATCGATGCCGTCCAACAGATCGGTGAAGTCGGAACCGCCGAAATCGGCCGCGCCGGCGAACGCATCGCCGTAGCCGGTGCTGCCGCGCGGGTTGAGCAGCAGCGTCGCGAAACCGCGGCCGGCGGCAGCCTGCGCGGGCAACGAAAACGCCGGACCCCACGCCGCGTTCGGCCCATAGTGGACATCCGTGATGCACGGAAACGGCGCGTGGCCCGTCGCCGGCGTGACGAGCCAACCGTCGATGGCGCGGCCGTCGCGGGCAGCGAACGCGACGCGGCGAACGGGCGCGGCTTCGATTTCCGCCAGCCACGCGGCGTTGAGGTCGACGAGTGGTTCGAGTTCGCCGCCGGCCAGACTGCCGCCGACGAGCAGTCCCGGATTGTGCGGCGTCGTCGCCGCCGCGACGAACGAGGTGCCGTCCGGCATGAGCGCGAGTTGGCCAAACACGGCCTCGGCGCGCAGCACCACCCGCGTATCGCGCGTCTCGGGAGCGTAGGCGATGAGCTGGCCGTGGGCGCCGAACGCGGCGGCCGTCAGCACGCGATCGCCGGCGAACGACCACACCGGCGCGCCCGCCGGCCAGATGTGCGCGCCGAAACTGTCGCTCGCCGCGAGCGCTCCGCCGCCGTCGGCGGCCACGACCCATAACCGAATCGCCAGCGGCGCGCGCAGGCCGCGCGTGCCCAAAGCCGCGATTGAACGCCCATCGGGTGACCACGCGAGCGGGCCGAAAAACCAAAAGCCGGCCGTCAATCGCCGCACGTCCCCCGTAGCCACGTCGACGATCCAGAGATTGCGTTCGGCGCTGACCCGCGGATCGCCGCCGCGGTCGGAAACGAAGGCGATCACCTCCCCATCGGGCGACCAGGCCGGATCGACGTCGTCGCACTCGCCGCCCGTCAGCCGGAGCGGTTCGTCGCCGGCGTGTGCGCCGCATAGCCACAGTCCGGCCCGCCGGTCGCGATAGCCGCCTGGATCGAGGCGCTCACGACGCGTCGTGAGCCGGCGCAACGGCTGCCCGCGGCGGGCAGCCGGGAAGCGCGCATACCACGCGGTTTCGGCCGCGACTTCGAGACCGGGGACCGGTTCGCCCGCGACGTAGCAGACGGCGGCACCGCCGGGCGCCCACGCGGCGGAACGGCCCGCGGCCAGCGTCCGGCGCACGCCCGTGCGCACGTCGACGAGTTCGACGCGCTGCCGCGCCGCGTCCGCACCACCCGTCACGCAGAGCTGCGATCCGTCGGGTGACCAGCGCGGCTCGCCGTCGAAGGCATCGCCAAGCGACAAACAGCGCGGCTCGCGCGCGCCCGGCGGGAGCAGCCAGACCCTCGATTCGCGTTCGTTGCGCTCGGGTGCGACCGAGCGCACCGCGTAGGCGATCGTACCGTCGCGGGCGGTCTGAACGGCGGCGAGCGCCCGGATCCGCCAGTGGTCGTCGACGCGAAGCGGGCGTTTCGGGCAGCCGCCGCCCATCGGCGACATGCCGCAATCGTTCGGACCACGCCGGATCAACACCCACCGCCGTGACCACGATCGACGGCCCCGGCGGCGTTTTCTTCAGCATTTTCCATTTGGCCAAAGAATGCAGGGGGCGTCTGCTTAATATAGGCCCCTGAGCCGCGTGCTCTCGAGCGGCGGCAGCTTCCAATTCTTAGGAGTTTCATGCAACTGACCAGAATCCGGCGCGGTTTGATACCGCTCGCTACGACTATTGCCGCGCTCGCGGCTGCGCTGGGTCAGGCGAACGCCCAAACGGCACCGGCGGCGCCGGTTCCCGCAGCGCCCGCTCCGGCCGCGCCGGCAGCGAGTGCCGCTCCGTCCGACATGGTGCCGGCATCGTCGAGCGTCCTGCAAGGGACGGTGCGCAGCGGCACCGGCGTGCCGGTCGCCGGCGCGCTGGTGAAAGTCAGCGGACCGTCGAGTTCAACCACGACGACCGACGCGAAGGGCACCTTCACCCTCACCGTGCCGCAGGGCATCTATACGATTTCGGTGAGCCGCGGCGGCTACAATCCGGCCGTGCTCTCGAACGTCGTGGCGGTCGGCGGCACGTCGCTTCCGGTCAGCGTGACGATCAACGCCGAGGACCTCACGTCGCTGCGCACCATCGGCAACGTCAGCTCGAACTCGCGCGGCAGCGGCAGCGCGATCAACACCGGCGCGGCATCCTCGTCATACGTTTCGGGGCAAACCTTTGCCACCGTCGCGAACCCCCAGATCAACTCCGTTCTGCAACGCATTCCCGATGTCACGCTGCAGCACATGGGCAGCCAGCCCGATGTGTCGATCGTGCTCGGCGGCCTCCAGCCATATGAAACGCAGGTTCTCGTCGATGGGCATCCGCTCGCGCTCGGGCAGTTCGGCGTCTGGACGAGCCAGTATTTTCCGTCGTACTTGATCGGCGGCGTCGAAACCCAGTCCGGTCCGGGGAACACGACGCCATTCGCCAATATCGCCGTCGGCGGTACGGTCAATCTGCTCACCCCGGGCTTCACCACCCGGCCCAGCGCCGAGATCACGACCGGCGTCGATAATTACGCCTCCCAGTTCTCGAATTTTCTCGCGACCGGCGCCGTCAGCAAGTTGCAGTACGTGGTCGGCGCCGGCACGAGCGGCCTCAACGGGCCGTACTATCAGACCAATAAGTGCGTCGTCCAGGCAACGCAAAGCGGCGCGCTCGACAACAAGCCGGGGAATCTCGGCGTGATCCAATATTGCGGCGATGCCAGCGGTTCGTTCTTCAGTAAGGGCGAAGTCGCCAAGCTGCGGTACAACTTCTCGCCCGCGACGTCGTTCGATCTGGGCTTCACCGGAAGCTGGGGCGGCTATAGCCCGCAAGGCACCGCCTGGGGTTCGTATCTGGGCGCAACGAAGATCGTCGGATGTTTGCCCGACGCGCCGGGCCACTGTACGAATCCGGCCAACTCCAACTTGATCGGGAAAACCATCGACGCGTACCAGTGGTATCTGGGTTCGTCGGTCTACACGAATCAGGAACTCTTCGACGGACAATTCCGCACGTCGCTCGGCAACAACACCATCTTGGTTCGGCCGTACCTCGGCAACATCGAACCCGAAGTCATCACCGGCGGTGAGAGCCAAGCGTCGACGCCGGAGCTCTTCTCGCCCGTCGGCGGCGCCGTCGGCGCGACCGCTCCGGCCGGCGGAACGCCGTTCTCGACGGCTTGCGGCAACTCGTTCGGCAGTTTGACGAGTCCCACCGGCAAAGTCGTGATTATCAACGGCCAGCAAGAATGCTTCGGCTCGCCGTATCAAACCTACGAGCAGGATAAGCTCTACGGCTCCACCTTCTCGTTCATCCACCCGTTCGGGAACAATCTGCTCGACTTCACCTACGACTTCCACGGGCAGAGCACGTTCGCATACATCAACTCGCCGGCCGGCATTTCGGTGCCGTTCTCAACTGATCGCTACTCGACGTTCTCGCTTACGTCGCAGATCGCGCCGATCAAGAACGTCGGCATCGATCTGGGCCTGTATAACACGCAGTGGCACGTGGTCGGCTTCAAACTCGCGAATCCGAGCGATACGACGAGCACCGCGCTCAACGGTCTCGACCGCTCGGTGTCGCGTTTCGATCCGCACTTCGCGCTCACGTTCCGGCCCACGAACGATGTCTCGTATCGCGCCGCGGTCGGCAGTTCGGCGACGTTCCCATTCGTCGGCGACGTCAGCGGCCTCGCGACGTATCAGCCGCCCGCGCAGTCACTCGGACCGCCGTTCCAAAACGGCGGCACCCTGACCGAGAAGAACCCCAATCTCCTGCCCGAAGTGAGCATTGCCTACGGCTTGGGCGCCGATAAACGCTTCGGGACCGCCACGGTCGTGAGCGCCGATCTGCAACAATCCGTCATCCACAACGTGTTCGAGACGATCACGACGAGCGTTCCGCTCAACGGCGGACTCGAGGGCATCTTCTTCCCGGTCAACGCGGCCCGGCTGCAGACGTCGATCGCGACCTTGCGCTTCGCCTACGCACCGCGGGTCGGCTTCGGCTTTACCGGTTCGGTTGCCGCGAACCGCTCGATCCTCAGCGGCGTTCCGCTCCCGGTCAGCGGCACGCAGGTCCCCGCCAACGGCGTGCAGATTTGCGGCAACGGCGTCGCGGCGCCCGGCATCGCAACCTGTATTCCGTATCTCAAAGGCTACGGTGAATTCACCTACGCGGCCAAGGGCGGAGCGTTCTTGGGGCTGGGCGTCGAGTACGAAGGCAAGAACAACAGCTACTTCCAGCCGCCCTTCGCGCTTGTCGACTTCTCGTTCCGCAAACCGGTGACGCGCAATATCGAAGTCGTCGTCGGCGTCGAGAATCTGCTCGACACCAACGTGTACTCGAACGCGTCGTACTTGGCGTCGCCCAATGCGGGCACGCCGATCGTCGCCGACTCGGCTGCCGGCGCGCAGACCACATTCACTCCGACACTCGTCTCGGCGGTGCCGCGCACGGTGCGGCTTCAGGTTCGGGTCCACACCGGACGCTGATCGGCGGCGCGAAGCGTTGCTTAATGCGCGACCGCTAAGCGAAGAACAGATGGGGCCTCGTGCTACGGCACGGGGCCCCTTATCTTTTCGGCGAATTTCCCAGCGCGCGCCGGTCGCGCCAAACCCAGATGGTCGCGCAAGGTCGTTCCGCTGTATTCGGCGCGAAACAGTCCGCGTTCGACGAGCAGCGGAATGACGCCATCGATGAAGGCGTCGAACCCGCCAGGGAGATACGGCGGCATGATGTTGAAGCCGTCGGCGGCGCCGCTGGTGAACCAAAGTTCGAGCGTATCGGCGACGGTGCGCGCGCTGCCACAGAGGACCCAATGGCCGCGCGCCGCGGCGGTCAAGTTATAGAGGTCGCGCAGCGTCATCCCCTCGCGCCGAGCTTTCCCGAGCATCACGCGCGCGAAGCTGTGGTAGGTGTCCGGCAGCGCGATGTCGGGGACCGGACCGTCGAGCGGGAACTCCCGCATGTCGCTGCCCAGACGTTCGGACAGCATGGCCAGCGCGTTGGTCGAGTTGACGTAGCCCTGGAGTGTCGCGAGCGTATCGAACGCCTCGCGGTCGGTGCGGCCCACGACCGGCATCACGCCCGGCAGCAGCGCCACGTCGGCGGGATTGCGGCCGTGTGACGCGACGAGCATCTTGAAGTCGGCGTACTGCCGCTGCGCATCGTTCAGATCGGCGACGACGGAGAACACCACGTCCGCCGTGCGCGCCGCGAGCCGCTGTCCGGGCGCGGAACCGCCGGCCTGCAAGATGACGGGCTGGCCTTGCGGCGCGCGGCTGATGTTGAGCGGACCCGCGACGCGAAAATACGGTCCGTCGTGATCGAGCGCGCGCACTTTGCCCGGATCGATGAACACGCCGGTGCTGCGGTCGGCGACGAGCGCCGCATCGTCCCAGCAATCCCACAGACCGCGCACCACTTCGATAAACTCTTCGGCGATGGCATAGCGCGCGCCGTGATCGGGATGCGCGCGCCCGAAATTGCCGGCCGAAACGGCGTTCGCCGTCGTCACCGCATTCCAGCCGGCGCGGCCGTTGCTGATGTGGTCGAGCGATGCGAAGGCGCGCGCGACGGTGAACGGATCGCCGTACGTGGTCGACGCGGTCGCGCCCAGGCCGATCCGCTGCGTCGTCACCGCCAGCGCCGCGAGCATCGTCAGCGGTTCGAGCCGCGAGGTGTACGACGGGTGCGCGTGCGGATCGCCGTACAGATTATCACCCATGAAGAGCAAATCGAATTTCGCCCGCTCGGCGGCAGCGGCGATCTCCGCGATGCGCGGCAGGCTCTCGAACGTCGCGAGAGCGCCCGGATACCGCCAGCCTGCGATGTGGCTGCCCGTACCGAGCAGAAACAGCCCGAGGTGCATCTGCCGGGGCGCGGACGGACTTATTTCAGCACCGCGGCGAGCATGTCGGCAAAACCCCGCGTGTCCGCCGTTCGAATGATGCGCGCGTTGGCGTCGCGATCGGGCCAGCGTTCGACCAGCCGCGGCGGATAAATCGACGACAGGCCGCGCGTGAGTTCGCCGGCGGCTTCGACGTCGACGACGGCGTCGGCGCTTTCGAGGATCAGCCCTTCGTTGAGCAGGCAGGCGCAGGTGAGCGAATCCGGATGCGTGCTGATCGCCGCGCCATAGCGCGCGAGCGCGCGCTCGCGCGGCACGCGCGATACCGTCATGAAGAACCGCGAGAGGGGCGTATCGAGCGCGGCGATGCGCGCCACGTCGTCGGCCGCCAGGGATCCGGATTTCAACGTCAGCGTCCAGGTCGAAAGCGTGATGGGAAAGCCCGCGTCGAAGACGATTTTCGCCGCCTCGGGATCGATGAAGAAATTGAACTCGGCGGCCGGTGTGATGTTGCCGACGTCGTTATCGGTGCCGCCCATGATCCACAGGTGTTTGACCGCCGCGGCGATGCGCGGTTCCATGAGATACGCCAGCGCGATGTTGGTCAGCGGCGCTTGCGCGAGGATCGTGATCTGGCCGGGATTGCGCATGACCAGATCGACGATCGCGTCGACGGCATGCCGCGGGTGCGGGCGCTGCGCGGCCTTCGGAAAGCCGGCTTCGCTCATGCCGTCGGTGCCATGGAATTCAGCGGCTTGCCAGCGTCCCATGATCGGGCGCGCGCTGCCGAGATAGACCGGCACGTCGCCGCCCCGGCCCGCAACTTCGATCGTGTAGAGCGCATTCTCCGCTTGCTGGTTGAAGTCGACGTTGCCGTTGCAGATCGTCACCGCTTCGAACCGCACGCCGGGGGTGCGCAGCGCGAGCAACAACGAGAACGCATCGTCGCCGGCCGTGTCGGTGTCGATGATGAGCCGGGTCGCCGCCGGCATCAGACGTCCGGCTCGAGAAACGTGAACCCCATCGTGCGCGTGTGATAGTGCAGACCGCCGTCCTGCACGATGAGAAACGCCGCGCGCTCCGCGCCCGCGTTGTGATGCGAATGCGGCTCGGTGGCCGGCGTGACGAGCGTGGCGAACGGCGACCAGTCGCAGCGCCGGTCTCCGACCAGCGAGTAGCACCGGCTGCCGCGCAGGATCAGCGTCACGGCCGCGGAGTTGTGCCGGTGCGCTCGCTGGTGTTCGCCCGCCGGCACGGTGTTGAGCGAAAGGGTCAGCGACGGCATGATGTTGCGGCTCGACTCCGCGCGTTCGGACGAGAAGATCAGCGCGCAGCCGGCCGTCGTGTCGTCGCGTGGCAACGCGATGACGCGTGCGAGTTGGCGCGCGATTTCGGCGGCCGGATAATGCACGGCGTCGATGCCCCGGTCGGCGGGCTCGGCCGGCCGCAGGCCCTCGAATGCGAGCTGCGGTTCGTTCGTCACCACCCACAGAACCGCACCTTGCGCACCCGCTTCGAGCGCGATTCGCGCACCGCCCGGCGCCAAAAACACGTCGCCCGCGCTCCAGTCGAACGCCGGCTCGTCGCCGGCAATCGTCGCGCGGCCGGCGCCGGCGATCACGTACCAGATCGACCCGCTCGCCGCAAACTCCGCTGCGAGCATCTCGCTTGCCGCGATGAAGGCATAGCGCGCGAGCATCAGCGGGGTCGTCGCCGCGAAGGGTGCCGCGAACGCGCCGGATTGATCGCACAGCACGAAGCCGCTTGCGCGCGATTGCCGCGCGCGAACGGCGTCGTACGGGAAGACGCCGGCCGGTACCGGCGGCAGCTTCAGGTTGAAGGCGTCGCCCGAATGAAAGAAGCGCGCCCGGGCTTGGGCCGCTCCGGGCGAGTCGACGGCGCTCATGCGGTCGGTATTCGTGGCTGGGCGAAATGCTCCAGCTCCGGACGGCGACGATGCCAATCCGTCACGCGCTCATAGGCGTAGCCGGCGCGGCAGATCAGGGCTTCGGCAAAAGGTCTCGCGGCGAATTGCGCTGCGATCGGAATGCCGTTGGCGCCCGCGCCGCATGGCAGCGTGATCGTGGGATAGCCGCAGATGTTGAACGGCGCGGTGAACGGTCCAATCGCCAAAATCGCGTCGGGATCGTCGCCCAGCGAATCCATGAACGCAAGGGTCGGACCCGCGACCGGAAGAGCGGGAACGACCAGCAGATCGATGTCCGCGAACGTGTGCGCGACGCGCGCGCTAAATTCGCGCCGCGCCGCGAGCGCGGCGCCGAGTTCCGGGCCGGTGCAGGCGGCACCGCGTTCGAGCAGCGCGGACAGACGCATCCCATACTCCGCCTTGCGCGCCGGATACGTCGGACGATGGGCGTTTGCCGCTTCGACCGCGCACTGCACGTGCCAAGCGCGCAGCGCCGCTTCGATCGGCGGAAAGCGGACGCGCACGGCGCGCGCACCGAGCTGCGCCAGCACCTCGATGACGGCGTCGATCGATGCGGCAACGTCGGCCGTGGCGTACTGGCGAATGAAATCGGGATCGAAGCCCAGCCGCAGCCCGGCGACGCCGCCGTCGAGTTCGGCGCCGTACGCCGGAACGGCGACCGGCGCGGCCGTCGGATCGGCGGGGTCGGGGCCCGCGATGACGGCCAGCAGCGCCGCGGCGTCGGCGACGCTGCGCGCCATCGGCCCAACGTGATCGAGCGATTCGGCGAGCGCGAAAACGCCGTGGCGGCTGACCCGGCCCCACGTTGGTTTGATGCCGACGACGCCGCAGCACCCCGACGGCAACCGGATCGAGCCGCCGGTATCGGAGCCCAGCGAACCGTAGCACAGCCCCGCCGTGAGCGCGACGCCCGAACCGCTCGACGACGTGCCGGTCCAGTGCGCCGCCCCAAACGGGTTGACCGGCGGAACGACCGACGGATGATGATCGGCGTACACGCCCTCGGTCACCGCGAGCTTACCCAGCACGATCGCGCCGGCGTCGCGCAGCCGGCGCGTCGCGGTCGATTCGTACGGCGGCGTCCAGCCCGCGTAGATCGAGCTGCCCAAACGGGTCGGCATATCGATGGTCGAGAAAATGTCTTTAACCGCGATCGGAATACCGTGAAGCGGTCCGCGATAGCGACCCGCTTCGATCTCCGCTTCGGCACTCGCGGCAGCCCGCAAAGCACCGTCCGCCGCGACGGCGGCGTAACTATGCAGGGCGCCGTCGAAGCGCTCGATGCGCGCCAGCATCGTGCGCGTCAGATCGACGGGCGACAAGCGGCCGGCGGCAATATCGGGACCGAGATCCGTGAAGCTCGCGCTCCACGTCGCCGGATCAGCGCTCGAAGTCACGGCGACCATGCCCCGGCGTGGTGCTCGTGTGTGCCGTCGACGCACTGGCCGATGATCGATGCGGCAAGAACGTTGAACGGCGCGACCGATTCGAGCATCACGAAATGACCGGCGCCGGGCAGACGATGTTCGACGAGCCGGGCCAAGGGCAGGGGCCGGTAGCGACGGCACAGCCGTTCGGAGTTGATCGCGTAAGCGGGACACCGCAGCCGCGGCCACGCGCGCTCGATATCCCAGCTCAAGAGTGCTTCGAGCGCGCGAAGCGCGACAGCCGGGTCGGTTGCGCTCATCGAAGCTGCGATCCACTCGCGCAGATCAGGTGCAACGGCAGGATCGCAAAGATCGTCGACCATGGTGGTCATGGTAGCGGCGAAGCCCGCGGCGAATGGCGCGCAGCGTTGCGCGATCTCGGCGGCCGGACGGCGCGCGTAGAAGGCCGCATCGGTAAACGTATCGACGCCGAGCAGCAGCCGGCACCGCGTCCCAAGCCGCAGCGCGGCCTCGACCGCCACCGCGCCCCCCATTGAGTGACCGACGAGCACGAGCGAGCGTGCATCCACGGCATCGGCGACCGCCTCCACATCGCGCGCGAAGGCTTCGATCGACCAGCCGCGCCGGTCGACCGTCGCGCGCGAACAGCCGTGACCGGCGAGATCGAGCGTCACGACGCGATACGCTCGGCCGAACGCCGCCGTCTGCGCGCGCCAAAAATCTTGCCGGCAGCTCCAGCCGTGAATCAGCAGCACGACCGGCGGTGCGGTCCCGGCAACCGTGTAGTGCAGCGGAATGCCGTCGAACGACAGCGTCGTCCGGTGACCGCAGCCATGACGCTCCATTCACTGCACGCTTTCAACCCGGCGCCGGTGCCGGACCTTTGGCGTCGGGCGCGGAATCTTTGATTCGATGGCGCCGTTAACCGTCGATCGCGCGGAACTCAAAGCCGAACTCTGGAGCGCGATCGACCGGCAGGCGGGCGACATCGAAGGCTTCGGGCGCGACATCTTCGAGCATCCCGAACTTGGCTTTCGCGAACAACGCACCGCGACGCAGGTCGCCGAAGCCTTACGGGGCTTAGGTTTCGCCGTCACCGAGGGGCTGGCCCTCACCGGCGTGCGGGCCGAACTGCAGGGCGCGCGGCCCGGCCCGACCATCGGCATCATCGGCGAACTCGATGCGCTGCCCGTGCCCGGCCATCCGTTCGCCGATCCGGTCACCAGCGCAGCGCACGCTTGCGGCCACAACGCCCAACTCGCGCATCTGCTCGGCGTCGCGCAGGCGCTGCGTGCGACGGAGATGGCCGGACGGCTCGCCGGACGCATCGTCTTCCTCGCCGTGCCGGCCGAGGAGTACGTCGATTTGGAATGGCGTTCGCAGCAGGCGCGGCGCGGGACAATCGAGTTTTTGGGCGGCAAGCCCGAACTCGTGCGACTCGGCGTCTTCGACGACATCGACATCGCGATGATGGTTCACGCCAGCGGCAACGCCGGTGACGAGCCGCTCTCAATTCACTGGAACTATAACGGCTTCATCGCCAAACGGGTCCGCTTCATCGGTCAGGCCGCGCATGCCGGCGTCGCGCCGTTTCGCGGCGTGAACGCGCTCAACGCCGCGACATTGGCCTTGAGCGCAATTCACCTGCAGCGCGAGACGTTTCGCGACGAGGATCGCATCCGCGTGCACCCGATCGTGACGCACGGCGGATCGGCGGTCAACGTCGTGCCGGCCGACGTCCGGCTGGAAACGTTCGTGCGCGGCGCGACGATCGAAGCGATCGCCGACGCGGCGGCCAAGGTCGACCGTGCGCTGCAAGCCGGTGCGCTGGCGGTCGGGGCTGACGTCGAGATCGACACGTTACCGGGTTACTTTCCGCTCGTCATGGACCGCGAACTCGGCGCCTTCTTCCGCGCCAACGCGCGCGCGCTCGTCGGTGCCGCCAACTGGGCGGAATCCGCGGTGTGCAACGCCTGCACCGACGCCGGCGACCTGAGTCAGATCATGCCCATGCTGCATCCCAACCACGGCGGCTGCGTCGGTTTTAATCACACCGAAGATTTCGCGATCGTCGATCCGGCGACCGCCTACGTGACGCCGGCCAAGGCGCTCGCGGCGACCGTTATCGATCTGCTCGCCGGCGCTGCGGAGGGCGCGCGCGACGTCCTCGCGGCGTTCAAACCAGCGCTCACGCGCGACGGTTATCTGCGCCGAATCCGCGGGCTAACGGGGACGCGGCGGTTCTCGTATCGTTAGGCGACGCTATTGGCGTGCGTCTCGATGTCGATGCTCAAGAGGTCGACCGCTTTTTGCAGCTCGCTCAGTAACGGCGCAGCGATCGTCCAGGGCGTTATTTTCGCGGCTTGTTCGATCGTCGCGGCGATCTCTCGCAAGCGCGCCGCGCGCAGGTCGCCACACGTGCCTTTTATGCGGTGCGCGGCCGCGATGACGCCCGCTCCATCGTGCGCTTCAATGCTCGCGAAGATGCGTCCCACATCCTTGTTGATCGACTCAATGGCAACGTCGAGTATTCCCGCGACGGCCAACTGATCGCCGTCGCAAAGCTCCAGCAGCACGTCGATTCCGAACGTCGTCGGAGCCGCCGTCGTCGCGGTGTGAAGTTCGGATCGATCCGTCGTCGGCGCGCGGACGGCCGCAGCGGGAGCGGCTTCCGCGCCCGGTGCCCAAGTCCGGATGATTTGCCGCAGCAGATCGCGGTCGAGCGGTTTTGCGAGGTGCCCGTTCATGCCCGACTCCGCGCAAATAGCGATCTCGCGCGCCATCACGTTCGCGCTGAGCGCCACGATCGGGATGTCGCGCACCGGCGGGTCCAACTTGCGAATGCGCCGCGTCGCTTCGAGGCCGTCCATGACCGGCATCTGCATGTCCATGAGAACCAGATCGAAGGCGCGTTCCTGCACGGCCGCGAGGGCCTCGAGTCCGTCGCCCACCACGACGACCTCGTGCCCGTCTTGCGCGAGCATCGCTTTTGCGACGATCTGATTGAGCGGGTTATCGTCGACGACAAGAACGCGACGCGAAACGACGTCGGTTCTGCGCCGGCCGGTCACCGCTTCCGAACGCGAGGGCGCTGCGATGCTCGGCAGCCGCGCCGTGAACCAGAAGACGCTGCCGGCGTGCGCCTCGCTCGTCACGCCAATTGTCCCGGCCATCGCCTCGGCCAAGCGTCGCGCGATCGCCAAGCCCAAGCCCGATCCGCCGAATCGGCGCGCGTCGGAGCGGTCGACCTGAGAGAACTTCTCGAAGAGTAAGTGCCGGTTCTCGGGCGCGATCCCGATGCCGGTATCGGTAATTTCGAAGCGTAAGAAATCGGGCCCAGCCTGCGGGTCGCGCCGCACCGTCACCCCGACGCGGCCGTGTTCGGTGAACTTGAGCGCATTGCTCAGCAAGTTGAGCAGAATCTGGCGCAGCCGCGTCGGATCGCCCTCGACCCAAGCGGGGATGTCGGGTGCCACGCAAACGTCGAGCGCGATCCCTTTTTTGAGGGCCTCGCCACGGACGAGTGACAACGCGCCGCGAACCAATCCGGCCGGACTGAGTGCGATCACTTCGAGGTTGATCTTCCCGGCCTCGACCTTCGAGAGATCGAGGATGTCGTTGATGATCGCGAGCAGCGATCGGCCCGCGTCGGCGAGCAAGTTCATGTGCAACTCTTGCTCGGATGTCAATCCGCTTTCAAGCAGCAACGACGTCAGGCCGATGATCCCGTTCATCGGCGTTCGGATCTCGTGGCTCATATTCGCAAGGAATTCCGACTTCGCCCGATTCGCCGCTTCGGCGTTGTCTTTGGCTTTGAGCAGCAGCTCGGTCGTGGTTCGGAGTTGCTCGGCGTCTTTGCGCTCGGTGGCCTGTTCGAGGATCGCCCGGGCGATGCGCTCCGCGGTGGCGAGATCCTGATGGCGCTTCTGCTCGCTCAGATCGGTCATCACTAGACAAAAGATCATCTCCTTGCCGGCCTCCAGCGTTTGCGAGACGGAGAGGAGAATGGGCACGTCGCTGCCGGATTCGGCCCGCACGCGGATTTCCGCGCGGCTCGGGGCGCTGCGGGCGCGCCGCAGCGTATCGTCAAGCGTCGGCACACATTCTGCGGGCACAAAGCTCCGCAGGGTGCTGCCCATGACTTGCGCGAGCGGCTGGCCGAGCAGACTTGCCAAGCGCAGATTGCAATACAGGATGAGCCCATCGGCGGACACCGTCGCGGCGGCTTCGTTCATCGTCTCGAAGAGCTGGCGGTAGATTCGGTCGCTGCCGTTCAAGGTGTAGATCTGCTCGCCGCGCTCGCCGTGGACAACTAGCGCATCGACGTCGCCGTCGTGAATGGCGCGCAGGGTTTCCTCCGCCTCCGCCAGGCGGCTGCGGATGTCGCGTAACTCGAGGTCGAGCAGCGAGCGGCGCGCGCGGCGGCCAGTCCCGCGGCGGACATCGTTCACCGCCGCGGCTTCAGATCGAGCGCGACCAGCGCCCGATCGGTATCGGCAAGGTCGCCGACGATGCGCCGCACGGGCTTGGGCAGTTCCTTGACGAGCACCGGCAGCCCGACGATCTGGTCGTTCACGGCATGCACCGGCTCCTGATACACGTCGATGACGCTCAGGTCGTAGCGTCCCTCGAGGTGCGTTTCGCAAATGGCCTTCGCGTTTGTGATCGCGCGCGAGGATCGCGGCGTCATGCCCGCTACGTATAAGCGCAGGACGTAGCGTGGCGGGACGTCCGTCGCCAAGGCCTGCTCGAAGGAGATCGTCGTGTTCGCCGACTTCGAAAGTTTGCTTTTCATCGGCTTATGGCGTCCCGCCGCCGGCAATCGCGCGGTTCGCTTGCGCGAGAAGATCCATGCCCACGAGGACGTGTTCGGTGTTCGAGAGGTCGCCGATGATCTTCCGCATTGGCGCCGGCAGCCGGCGCACCACGGTCGGAATTGCCAGGATCTGGTCGTCCTTGGCCAACTGGGGCTGTTCGAGCAAGTCGATGACTTCGATCGTATACCGGTCTTTGAGCAGCTCTTCGCACAAGCGCTTGAGATTGGCAAACGCGGTCAGCGATTTGGGGGTCTGGCCCGCGACGTAAAGCCGCAGTCGCCACAGGTCCGCCTTGGGTTGGGCGGGCGCCGGTTTGATCGAGCGCTTCTTCACGATGGTCTTCATGCCGCACGTCCGCGCTTGCGCGGTGTCGGCGGGCGCCGGCCGCCGGCGAGGCTGGATTGCGCCAGACCGCTCATGTGCGCGCGATCGACCGCGAGCACCGCGGCGCTCGTGTCGTCCTGCTCCATGATCCGGATGGCCTCGGCCTGCTCGATCTCGAACGTCGCCTTGAGGACGGCGATCTGCGATTCCATGGCTTGGCGCTTGTGCGCGAGCTCGCGTTTTTTGCCGGCGGTTCCCAGCTGTCGGGCCAGCGCCTCGGCCTTCTCCTGCGCTTCGACCGCCGCCCGGGCGCTGCCGGTGAGCAAGCCGCCCGACGGCCCCGTGTACACGTCGCGCAGCTCGACGCCGTGATCGGTCACGAGAAACTCGCGGACTTGATTGGAGTGCGCCATGCCGCGTGACTTCAGCAAGTGCATCAAGCGATTGCGCTCGGCGCCGTTTTCGACGTCGCGCAGCATCAGCCACGTATCCATGAGCGACGAGACGCCGACGAGGGACGATTCCATAAACGTCTCGGCGCCCATGAGGCTGGTGAAGAGCGCCGTGATGTGGTGCATCTTGAAGAAATCGATGATCCGGGTCAACATCGCCTTGGTTTCGGCCTCGGTGCCGAGCGGCGCGAAATTGCTTACCGGATCGATGATGACGACCTGCGGTTTGAACTCCTTGACCAGCTTGTGGATGGTCACGAGGTGCATTTCGAGTCCGCAGACCGTCGGCCGTTCCGCCTGGAGAATCAGCGCTCCGCTGCGGACCGCGGGTTCGAGGTCGATACCGATCGAGCGCATGTTGCGGATGATCTGGTTCGCGGATTCCTCGAAAGCGAACCACAGACAGCGCTCGCCGCGTTTGGTCGCGGCGTCTGCGAAGTGCGCGGATAAGCTCGTTTTGCCGGCGCCGGCGGTTCCGGAGAGCAGCACGCTGCTGCCGCGATAGAAGCCCTTGCCGCCCATCATCGCGTCGAGGCTGTCGACGCCCGACGACACGCGTTCGATACTCACGCTATGGTTGAGCCCCATCGAGGTGATGGGCAGGATCGAAACGCCGTCCTCATCGATGAGGAACGGATACTCGCTCGTGCCGTGGCTCGAACCGCGATACTTGGCGATCCGCAGGCGGCGTGTTGCCACCTGGCCCTCGACGCGATGATCGAGCAGAATCACGCAGTCGGCGACGTACTCTTCGAGGCCGTAGCGACTCAGACTGCTGTCGCCGCGTTCGCCGGTGATGATCGCGGTGACGCCCTTTTCTTTCAACCAGCGAAAGAGCCGGCGCAGTTCGGCGCGCAGGATCGTGGTATTCGACAGGCTGGAAAAGAGCGCTTCGATCGTGTCGAGAACGACCCGTTTGGCACCGATGCTGTCGATCGCGTAACCGAGCCGGATGAAGAGCCCTTCGAGATCGTACTCGCCCGTTTCTTCGATCTCGCTGCGATCGATGTGGACGAAGTCGAGGACGACCTTCTTCCGAGCGACTAGCGCCGGGAGATCGTAGCCGAGCGAAGCGAAGTTCGTCGCCAGTTCCGCGGGGTTTTCCTCAAACGTCATGAAGACGCCGGGCTCGCCGAAATCCTGCGCGCCGCGCACGATGAATTCCATCGCCAGCAGCGTTTTGCCGCAGCCGGCGCCGCCGCAGAGCAGACTGGGGCGCCCGCGCGGTAAGCCGCCGCCGGTGAGTTCGTCCAAACCTTGGATGCCGGTCGGCGTCTTGGCCAGGGCGTGGAAACTCGGCTTGGCTAGCGTCTTTTTCATCGTCGCGCCTCGGGATTTACGGATAGTGGGCGTATTCATCTGTTGATGGACCATCGGCGCGCGATGGGCGCAATCAACTCGATTGTGGCAAACGGACCACAAACTGAACCGGCGGCGGGTACGGCTTGGGTCGCGCGGGAACGCGAAAAGCCATTACCGTTCGAAGCGGTAATGGCTGTGGGTTTGCGGTTCGCACGCGGACTCCGACGAAAGCACGTAGCGCTGCTGGGCGACGCGTGCTCTCAACGCGTCGGCGGAGCCCAGGCTGCAGCGTGGTCGACGACCGGCAAGATCGACGACCCGAGCGGTCGGAGAGCGCTGGGTTGGGCCCCGCTGACTAGAACGAACTCCACTCCTCTTCATTTGCCGTCGCCGAAGCGGCTGTTTGAAGCGGCACAGCGGCGGTCGCAGCGGGTTGCTTTGCGCGTTTGTTCACGGCCACGGAAACACGTCCGGGCGTTGTGGCCGTTGACGCGGGCGACTGGACCGGTCGTGCGACTCGCCTCGGACCGTCCTCTAAAAGAGTAAAGGCACCGACGAGTTCGACGAGGCTTCGGGCGCGTTCTTCGAGCATCGACGCCGACGCTGCGATCTCTTCGACCAGTGCCGAATTCTGTTGGGTGACTTTATCCATCTGCGCGACAGCGTCGTTGACTTGACCGATTCCGCTGCCTTGTTCGGCGGAAGCGGAGGCAATCGCAGTCATAATCTCGGTGACACGCTTCACCGATTCGACGATCTCCGACATTGTCTCACCGGCCTGACCGACTAGGCGTGTGCCGGCGCTGGTATTCTCCACGGAGGCACCGATGAGCTGTTTGATTTCTTTGGCCGCAGCCGCCGATCGCTGCGCGAGCGTCCGGACTTCCGCCGCGACGACGGCGAAGCCACGACCCTGCTCGCCGGCTCGCGCTGCTTCCACGGCAGCGTTGAGCGCCAAGATGTTGGTTTGAAACGCGATGCCGTCGATAACGCCGATGATATCGCTGATCTTTTTCCCGCTCTGGTCGATTGCCGCCATCGTCTGGACGACTTCGGCAACGACTTGTCCGCCCTTGAGGGCAATCGCGCTCGCGCCGATCGCCAGTTGATTTGCCTGCTTGGCATTTTCGGTGTTTTGATGGACCGTCGCGGTAAGTTGCTCCATGCTCGCCGCGGTCTCTTCGAGGCTAGCGGCTTGTTCTTCGGTACGCTGCGAGAGGTCGCCGTTGCCGGCCGATATCTGATGTGCCGACGTGCTCACCACATCGGCGGCATCCTTGATCTCGGCGACCGTACTCGACACCACATGCATGAGCCGATTGAGGTTGTCGCCCAGTTCCTTGAACACACCGCGCTGGGCAGTCGTATTGAGGCGGGTGCTTAAGTCACGGTCCGCCGCCGCATCGACGGTGGTTTTCACTTCACCGATGATCGAGTTGAGCGCTTCGCCCGTTTTTGAAAACTCAGCGCTGAACGCTTTGATGCAGTCGAGCAAGTCGTTGTACGACCCGCCCAAGAGCGCCGTCTCATCTGCACCGCGCACCACAATCGGCCGGCGCTTCGACGTGACGCGAGCAGTCAGATCACCGCCGGCGAACTGCTTCATGGCCGCCGTCAGCGACGCGAAGTCCTCGCGGACGATCTCTTGCAGCGCCATGGTGACGGCCCGCAGGCCTTTGGAGATGGCAGCTCCAAGTGCAAACGCGATGAGCAAGCCGGCAATGATCGCCGTCAATGCCCCCACGATTGAGGCGGTAATCGCCGCGCGCGACGTCATCGCAACATCCGCTGTTTCTGCAACGACTCGCTTGCGTGCCGACTCCGCGTATCCGTCCATGAAATCGATGCCCTTTTGCGAGGGAACAGCTACGTACGCGGCAGCGGCTTGCCCAGTTTTCCCGGCTTGCCGCAGCGTGATCGCATGCTCGTTTGCAGGTACATAGCCGCTGAGCCACGCCGTGAACCCATTAACCGCGTCGCGTTCCTCATCGGTCGCCGCCCCGTCACGCAGCTTGGGAAGCTCGACTGCGACCTTCTTCAGATCGTCAGCATAGCTCTTGAGATACTGATTCGAGCGTGCCCGATCTTTATCAAACATCAAGTATGCGCCCAGACGGTCGGCATCGATGATGTCGACTTCGGCACGTCGAGCGGCCGCTCGCACCTCGACGGTTTTCATCAACGCGTGATTTGCCACGCTCGCGAGGTTGGCGACAAACGAGAGCACGATGGCCGACGAGATTGCGAAGACGAGCAAGATTGCGCCAACGCCGAGTAACAGCTTCGCCTGGATCGCGCATCTACCCCAAAAGCCCGACATCTATACACCCTTTACAAAGACAGTCGAGTCAATCACTTTGTGCGAGGAGGCCGAAATGACAAGGCACTCTGATTGCTCGTTCGTTAGGCGTATCGGACAAAGTGGTGCAGCAGCTTAACGGGTTTGCGGTTTGCTTGCAAAGTTGTGAGGAAGCCCATTGAACATGCTAGATGTTGCAAGGTCGCGCCTGGCATCGCGCCAATCCTACCGACGTCCCCCATCGAACGGGTTCGCGCAGAGATTTCGGTCGCGCCAGGCTTCGCTCGCGGTGGTCGCGCTCAGGGCATTTCTGATCGCACTTCGGACAGCGCCTGGGCCCCTTTCCACTCGAGGCGCACGGCGACGCTTCTACCGCTCCGGATCGAGCCTCGATCTTGCGACGTGAGAGGGTTCCCGCGTCGGGATGGTTACATGTAACTCGCGCTGAAGCAACCGACGATGGAAGCCGACCGAGGCCCCAAGTCCTCGCGCAACAAGGTCCGTGAGTACCGTAAGCGTCAGCGACAGCAGGGCATGCGCCCGATTCAGATCTGGGGGCCGACGTCAAATCAGCGGCTTTCCGGTCCCAAGCGCATCGTCAGTCGATGGCCGTGAGTGCGGGGCTCCGAGCCGGGTGCGGTTGATTGATGCGGCGCGGCGACATCTGGACTGTCGCCGGCGGACCGGGATACGCCGGTAAACCGCGTCCGGTTGTGGTCCTGCAAGATGACCGGTTGATGCAACCGATTCGATCACGGTGTGTCCGTTCACGACGACCGATACGGATGCCCCGCTATTCCGTCTCCCTGTGACGCCGAACAAGAGGAACGGTTTGCGCCTTGCATGCCGTCTCATGGCCGATAAGATCACAACGATCTCGAAGGTCAAGGTCGGCACTCAAATTGGTCGGCTCGATGACGGGGATATCGTCCGCTTCAACGCGGCAGACATCGTCTTTCTCGGTTTGGCGTTTTCACCGCGCGCCTCCGACCGCTGAGGCCCGCGCTATCGGAGCGAGCGCGCAAAACCCGCTTCAGCGTTCGTCAACTAGCGGGCGTATTTTCGGCGCATTTTCGGCATTGCCAAGTTGCAAGTGTCGTATGATGCCGGCGCGAGCAAGTCAGTGCCGTTGTCACCGGCAGACCGCTAATTGACTGGAGAGATGACTGTGGGCATCGTGGGCGTGAAGGAGTTCTTGCGGCCGGCTCGTCCGATGCTGGGCCCGGTGTTGGGTTTCCCCGCGCCACTCGTGCGCGGCGTCGTCCGCGCGATCCCAAATGGGAATGTCAAGCGAGCATTTTGGCAACTGATTGGCAACCCGATTTCCCATGGTTCGTGGCGTTTCACGGCGCCGACCGCATTCGGCTTCGAGCTCCACGGCAACACGGTCGACTTTCTCGATCGTTACGTTTATTTTTTCGGAGTCTGGGAGCCAAATCTCTCGTACTGGATCACCCAGCGGTTGCGCCCCGGCGACACGTTCGTGGATGTCGGTGCCAATATCGGATACTACACGCTGCTGGCGTCAAGACTTGTGGGCGCCGACGGCCGGGTCGTCGCCGTCGAGGCGTCGCCCCGCGTCTTTCACCGCCTCGAGAGAAATCTTGCCCTCAATCACACGGCAAACGTACGGGCCATCAACGTCGCCGTTTCGGACCGACCCGGAGAAATCGAGCTGTACGACGGCCCAATCTCAAACAGCGGGAAGACCAGCATACTGCGCGCATCGGGACGACCGCGCTCGGGGACGATTCACGCCGCGCCGTTGGCGGCGATCCTCACGGATCATGAGTTCGCAAGCGCCCGCATCATTAAAATCGACGTCGAGGGCGCCGAATGGCTCGTCGTGAGTGGTCTGGCCGACGTGCTCGGACGAACCCGCTTCGATGCGGAGTTCGTCATCGAGGTAAGCCCGAGTTGGCTTGCGTCGATGCAACGGCGACCCGAAGACATCATCGATATCTTCGCGCGCGACGGGTTCAATGCGTACACCATGATCAACGACTATCACTCGAACTCCTACGTCGACGGAACGCCCTATGCGCCGCCGCAGCGACTCTCGGGGCCGCTTACCGAAACCTGCGACATCGTTTTTTCGCGTCTCGATCAACGGGAGTTGTAAAAACCGTGCGGATCCGACTCGTTCCGTCTCTCAGTCGGTGGCACGTGGGCGCGCTACGGCGAGCTAATTAGCGCTGTTTGAGACTCCGGGGTGGCCGGCAGCTCAAGGGGTGGCTTCTTCTCTTTCCGACCGCCACCCAGCCAGCGCAATGCACCGCGAGCGACCCGCGCAATCAAGGAGGGTTTCGTCGGCCCAGCACGGCCGAGCGCGGGTGTTGCCGACACGGCCGCACGACGTGGATTCGCCGCCGCGACGAGGGCGGGGGCGACGACGACGAGCCCCATGAAGCGGGCTCCTAGGCGCTCGAGTTCAGTTACTAACTCGCGATCCTCCGCCGTTTTGCGACGCCCTCTGGCAACAGTGACGAGCACAGCATTGGCCGTGGTCAGGATCGCGGTGGCAACCGCGTTCGCGGTGCCGGTATCCGTGCTGATCACCACGTAATCGAACTTGCCCTGCAAGATCTCGACCGACTCGAACTTGCCCCGCAAGTACCCAATCGCCATTTTCATGGCGTGGAAGCTCGTCGCTCGGTGCAACGTTGGGTCGGTGAGGCTCAATACGGCTAATGTGCCGGATCCGACATCGGGGACAACGTGCAAACGCCCGATGCCCGCGAGAACGACACCCTGCGGCGGGTTCTCGATCGTACGGCCCGCAGGCGCGGTATCGATGAGCAGCGTCGCATACCCGATGCTGGCGAACGAGTGCGCCAGACCCCGGGCAATGAGTTCCTTGCCATCTTCGGCCGTTGCCGACGTCAGGGCGATGACCGCCGGGACCGCGAGCTCGCGCTCCAGCCGGAGACGCAGCGAATCGACGTTGACGCAGTCGAGGTCCGGCCGCTCCTGAACGAAGCGCAACGGCATCGTAGCGATTTCGCGACTCCTTCACAGCAGCGACTGGGTCGCGACACGTGGATGCTAAGGCAACAAAGGGAAACCTAGCTTGCTCATTAGTCAAGCGACCCTGACTATACCTTCTAGTCGGGCTAAAACGGCCCCAAAAATTTGAAGCCACCCTTGGCGTGCGAGCTCGCCCGGGTGTACCGCACGCAGGATGGCGCGCGCCCCCGGACAGCCCTCTCCGGACGCGCAATGCTCGCGGGTAGGCAAGAAAGTCGCCCTTTTCAAACATGCGTTCGACGATCGCATTCTCGCCACCGTAATCGTCGGGATTCGGTTGTTCGTGCGAGCAGCCCAGGGCCTAAGGCGCTGCCATACTGCCACCTTCGCGGTTGCTCGGCCCGTGATTTGTACCGTCGCTAAACGTCGCCATTCTTCGAGGCACCACCGTCTATCCCGACAGCTTTCTTGAGCGCCGCCGCGGGCGTGGCTAAGGTGCGCAGGGCCGCGAGCAGTGGTTTCGTCGTTGCGAGCGGAGCAAAAACTGCCGCGTCCGCCGCTTCAACGGCATCGATGGCGTTGGCGAGCAGCACTTCGGCTTGCGCGCTGAGGGTGGTCTCCTTCGCGCGATCGTCGGCCGTGCGTTCGCGCGAAACCAAACCGCGAGCGGCAAGTCCGCGCAATATTTGCGATGTCGTGTTCGGATCGAGCCCGATGTGCCTGCCGATCGCCGCTTGCGAACGCGGGATGCCTTCGTCACGGGCAAACCGGGGCGAGGCAAGAACGACGGCCGAACTGCCCGAGTCCGGGGCGTTGCCAGATTCAGCGCGGTCGGCGGCGGTCTGATGAGATAGCCGCATGGACGCCGGTGGTAGAGGCGATCGCCGATTCGTGGGCTACCAGGACACGATTACGGGAATATCCGCCACGGGAACCGACGCGGTCCTTCCGCTCATGGTGACTTTAACGGGAAGAAGTGAACCGTTATCGGAAAACGTCTGCGCGGAAATCGTACTCGGGACACTCGATAACTCTATCGTTACCGTTTGCGGCTCGATGGTTAAGGGTTTCGCATGACCGTCGATTGATGCGACCGCTTGCCAGAGAACCAATTCGTTCGTGCCCGAGCGTTTTTGCAAGAGCGTTGAGTTCACGTTTGTCAACGATCCGCCGAGAACGTAGTTTACGGTCGCGGGAGAATACTCAGGACCAGGGTCGGTCAGTGTTTCGATGAGGTTCTTTATAGCGCTATATGATGGCTTTGTGACATAGCGATCAGTTATCATTCCCGCGTAGCAATGGTCGGCCGCATAATCGTCGATAAACGAGAAGATATAGGTACGCTTGACGCCATCGTTCCAGTTGTTCAATAGCGTTCGAAGAAGATAGCGCTCTTGCCCAACAGTGCCAACGCTAAACCCTAAGCACCCCCCGGTCTGTGATTCGTAACCCGTCTCCGTTACCCAGACGGGCTCTCCGGGACTTTCGATATTCGATATGCCGAGATAGTAGTCCGAGTTTCCGCCGCATTGCTGCGACGTCATGCAGCCTTGTTCGGGCCAGTGCGGCCCAGGATACGAATGGAGATTTCCGTACGTCGATACCGCCGCGAGCGATCCCATCGACATCGCGTCGGCGTAGACTGCGGGAAGCACGCCGCAGTTGCCGTACGATGGAGCCAAGAGCGGTACCGTACTAAGTCCATTTGCTCGATCGTAGTTCCATAAATTTGTCATCTGCTCGCGCGTCGTCGAAGTCCAATTCTTAGCGCCGCCGCATGAGGCATTGCTTTCGTTTGTTCCTTCAAACGCATCAAGCGGAACGCCGTACGATTTCATCATGTTCGCGAACGTTATGGGTTGAACGGGCCAACCCAGCACGGGCCCCTTGTAATAGCGGCCGGGCCAGCCCGCATCAACGCCGACGCCGGAGTTCGCCCAATTCTTTAACACGGCCGGGTAGATATTGGCCCCGTCTCGCACGTGTCTGATGCCCGATGCTTTGAGGTATGGGACGGCAGTAGCACTGTAGACATCCTGATACTCGAAATCGGTGTTCACGCCAATGGAATCCACGAACGCATCGCTTGACCCCGGCTGCAGCGCCGGCAGAGATATAATGCGACCAATAGCGGCCAGCCCCCCCGCGATCGCGGCGCACGCGAGTAGAACGAAAGCGACTCGAGCGATCAGGAGCCGTTCCTCCTGTGTTCTGCCGGATTACGGGTTATGTTGCGGCAACCTCATTATCAATCGACGTTAATGTCAGACGTGCCGGGGAGAGGCATGGAACGTATCGGCATTAGATCGCAGGTCATCCTTTCCTTCATGCTCACGCCCTTCATGCTCACGCACAGACGCGTCCTTCATGCTCATGCACATACGCATCCTTCATGCTCAGGTACATACGCGATCCTCGCGAGATATGTACCGCCGGCATCGGCTCTCTCTGAAACAAACATCCTCGCACTTACCGTATGGAGATCGCTTGCCGGACACCGAGCAACGATACCCACGGCATCCTCCTTATTATTTGCCCAGAAATGCGCGTATCGCTAAATCAATTGAACTCGACCTGAGTTATCGGTCTTAAGTCCCAACGCGTCCCAAATGGCGATAGTAGGAAACGTGTCAAGAAGCGTACTTTGATCTGCTATAGGGCACACCTGGTTTGCTGGGTGGACGTTAATTTCTCTCGCGATGGGCACAGAGTATGGTGCGAGACTGACATAATTCGAGGCATTGCGCAGCCGAGCGCGTACCGTAGTACACTGCGCGTACTCACCAAGTCGCCCTGAAATGAGGAGGATGTGACGCAAAAGACGGCTCTTATTACGGGAATCACAGGACAGGACGGTTCGTATCTTGCCGAACTGCTGCTCGAAGAAGGCTACCGCGTTGTCGGCATGACCCGGCGCACATCGACGGACGTCCACGAGCGGATCCGGCATATCGCCGATCAAATCGAGTTTTATTCCGGCGATCTTCTCGATCAAAGCTCGATCACGTCGATCGTAGCCGACGTACGACCAAGCGAGATTTATAATCTGGCCGCCCAATCGTTTGTACCGGTGTCATTTACGCAGCCTGTGCTGACGGGTGAATTCACGGCGCTCGGCGCGACGCGTGTGCTCGAAGCTATCCGTGCCGTCGATCCAAAGATTCGCTTCTACCAGGCGTCGAGTTCGGAGATGTTCGGCAAGGTGTGCGCCGTTCCGCAGAACGAGAACACGCCATTTTATCCACGTTCTCCATACGGCGTCGCCAAACTTTACGGTCATTGGATCACCGTGAACTACCGGGAGTCATACGATCTGCACGCGTCAAGCGGCATACTCTTCAATCATGAAAGCAGCCGGCGAGGTAAGGAGTTTGTCACGCGCAAAATTACCGACGGTGTGGCGCGGATCAAGCTCGGAATTGACAAGGAATTACGGCTCGGAAATCTGGATGCACAGCGCGATTGGGGGTTCGCAGGCGACTACGTGCGCGCGATGTGGCTGATGCTGCAGCAGGAGACGCCGGACGATTACGTCGTTGCGACGGGACGCACCAATTACGTCCGCGAGTTCGTGCGGCTCGCATTCGACTCAGTCGGCTTGAACTACGAGCCGTACGTGATCGTCGATCCACGCTTCTACCGGCCGGCCGAAGTCGACTTGCTCATTGGTGATTCGGCAAAGGCGAGGCGCGTTTTGGGCTGGGAGCCGGCGGTGACGTTTGAGCAGCTCGTCGAAAACATGGTTGCCGACGATTTGAGCCGGCTGCGACCCCTTGTCGCCAACTGAGAGTCTCGGTCATGCCCAATCCGTCCCTGAACGGGAAGATTAGGATTGGCCGCCGGTCCGAACCGCAAGGGTAAAGCGATGCGTGTTCTCGTCACCGGCGCAATTGGATTCGTTGGACGTCACTTATGCGCAGCCCTCGAAGCGCGTGGCCATGCCGTGGTTGCGGCCAGCCGTGGCGAGGCCGGCGGCGCTGCGTTGCCGCTCGATCTGCAGGATGCGCTCAGCCTTTGCGGCATCGTCGACGTCGCTCGTCCCGACGCGGTCGCCCACTTCGCCGCCCAGGCTTTCGTGCCGGCCTCGATTGCGGATCCTTGGTACACCCGCGACGTGAATGCCGGCGGGACCCTGCGACTGATCGAGGCGGTTCGTACCGCCCGCACCGCCGGTAGGCGCAACCCGCGGGTCCTTGTCGTCGGAAGCGCTGACGTGTATGGTTTACAACCGTCCCCAGCGCTTCTAACGCCCGAGACCGCCCGTCCGAGACCGCCGCGTTACATCCTGCAAACCCGTATGCCGCCAGCAAGGGTGCAGCGGAATTCGTATGCCGTAGCCGCGACGGCAGCGTACGGCCTCGACGTTGCCGTACCTCGAACATTCAATCATATTGGGCCCGGCCAGAACCAGCGCTTCGCGGTTGCATCGTTCGCGCAGCAGCTTGATCGGGCGCGGCGGCGATCCATTCATGTGGGTTGGCAACCTGGACGCTGAACGTGATTTTCTCGACGTGCGTGATGTTGTCGCGGCATACGTCCTTCTGCTTGAAGGCGCTGGGAACGCCGGCGAAGTCGGCAATTGGTGATGATCGCCGCAGCTGGCGTAGAGATTCGCAGCGACCCGGAGCGCCTGCGGCCCTCAGATGTTCCGCGCGTGGCCGGCGATTCCGGGAAGATTCCGTGGCGCGACCGGCTGGGAACCGAAGATATCCCTGGGCGCGATCATGCACGACGTTTATGCCGACGCGTGCGAACCAGTTGCGGCCGACCTAAAATCCAATCCGAGCTAAGATGCTTGTACCTGTTATACCTGTTCTTTACAGGAATTTGCAGATGGAAGCTTCGACGAGCGGTGCGTGGTCCGGGCGCTGCCTACTTACGACCTTAGGAGATAGCGCGGCTATCCGCCCCGCGATCACGGACCAGTCAAAGCGTCGGGCATACTGAATTCAATTTCGGGCAAGAGCTATCGGCTCAAAGACAAGCGCCGGGCACGCGTACGTTCCCGACGACGGGAAAAAGTCATCAAAGCCACCGTCAGCCAAGGAAGCCTTAGTGGGGAGCTTCTCAGGGGAACAAAGTATGGCATTTTCTCGCCGGAGTTAACAGGAGCCGACCGGTCTATATTGGAACCCAACCATGCCGCGGTTCGACACGAGTTCGAGCTATGAGGATCCAATTCGCAGCACCGCACTTAGCGGGACAAAAGACCCAGATCGAGTCGATCAATAAAGCCGGGTCGACGTGGTTCGACATTGCGGCTTGGTTCGACATTGCGGCCGTGAATATAGGCGCCCTTGTTGGTTCCCGCCTCCGCGATTACGCATTGCATGATTCACGTGCATGTCGATCTTCGACCCCTATTTAAGAGGCGTCAAAGCGCTCGTTTCATCAGGGCTTCATTTGTTGTACTTTGTCAAGGGTCTTTGTGACAGAACACTACGGTCGTTAGCGCCGCCGCCCTCTTTCTCTTCGTACAGTAAAGTGGGACCTGTTAGTTAAGTAAAAATTTATAAGGCAAGCTGTTTACGTCCTTAGATTTCCGATCACGGAGGAAAATTGCAGCGCCTACATCCCCTCCGCCTCCGAGTTGTTCATCGCGCGAGCCATCCGCGCAGTCGACATGCAGTCGAGATTTAAGGAGGGCCATGTACAACCGGTCAGATTCCACCGCGATCGTGCCGAGTGAGATTCATGTTCTTGATCGTCCCGAACCCGTGCTCGAGCGGGTTCTACCGAGAACGCGTCATAGCGCCGAGCGCGGCATTCCGTGGTCATGGACCAGCGCCAAACGCGCGATCAATAGCGCGCTTGCCCGCATGCTGAGCGCGACGAAAACGGTGGCGCCGTCTAGCGCGATTTTGAGTTGCTCGCCGGGCTCGCCAGTATTTGCTCAAGAACACGGGCTCTCTCGCCGGCGCTTCACGATCTTCAAGCTGCGAACGGTGACGCACGATGCGTCGTGCCTGATGCTGCATGGATAATCCTCGACGTGCGGGTGCTGCGCCGATGCGGCCCGTGTACCAGATGGAAAGCCTTACGGGATTGCGTGGCTTAGCCGCGCTATACGTCGTAAGTTTTCACTATTTGTACCCCGCTCGACCCTATTCAAATCCATTTACGACATTCATCGCAAACGGTTCTTTCGCAGTCGATCTTTTTTTCGTGCTCAGCGGCTTCGTTATGGCTCTAAATTATAGTCACATGTTCGCGGGCGGCTCGTCGAAGGCCAAGTACCTAAAATTTATCGGGCGACGGTTGGCGCGTCTTTATCCGCTCTATTTCGTGACAACCCTCGTGGGCTTTGTACTCGCGCTCGTTGGCTGGCTTGATTATACGCGCGAGCATCCACTGGGCTTAGACCTTTTCTTGAATTTGGCCGTGGTCCAGGTCTGGGGCCTGGCGCAAAGTATAGACGGTCCGGGCTGGTCACTTAGCGCCGAATGGGCTGCAATGCTCGTGTTTCCTCTGCTACTTATCCCAAGCATGTTCGGCAAGCCTTATGTCGCATGGATATGCGCCATCGTTTGTGCCGGGACGCTAGCAGCGGTTTGTGCTCTTCCGGCCTCCCTTGTAAACGGCGGCCTCGGACACGATCCGAGATTCGGACTCATTGGAATTCACGATTACTGGCACGCCCTGCCGTTGCTGCGCTGCATACCGGAATTCATGCTCGGAATCCTGGCGTTTCGGCTCGCAGGCACGTCCTTCGGGCGTCGCGTCGGATCGAGTCAATTTATTTCTCCGGCGATCTGTCTGCTGATGCTCGTGCTGACAACGATACCTGGGACCGACCTAGCCTTCGTCATCCTGCTACCGCTTCTTATCATCTCATTGACGTCCGAAACTCACCTTGCGGGGCGGATTCTTACTTCGCCGCCTGTCGCGTTTGTCGGAAGACTGTCATACAGCATCGTTCTCACTCACTGGTATCTCGGCCAACTACAGCATGGATTCGTTGCATGGGCCCGTAGTCGCGGTCTGCCCCATATACCTCTGTTCGTCGCTACAGTGGAGATTTTGCTGACGCTCGCCATTGCGTCTTTGACCTACCGGACCATCGAAGAGCCCGGTCGACGCTGGCTGCGCACAGTGTTCGAAGGACAAGCGCCTGATCCCCTTAAACGGCCGAATCCTTCAGCCAGCCCGGCGTCAGTCGGAACCGGCGCGTGACGGAGCCGGATGCGGCAATGATCAACGTGCCTTTGAATCCAGCTCGAACATTGACGTCCGGGCCCGAGAAAGATCAATTGCGGGCGCGCGCTAGTCGGCTCGTTGCTATATGCTGGGCGATCGTCTCGTTATATACGGTCTGCGCCATGCTCGCCTTTATCAATAGCCGAAGCCTATGGGGCGACGAGGCGACCAGCGTCCTAATTGCATCACAACCGTACGCGAAAATGATGCAGACACTGAGACAGGTCGACGCCGTTCATGCGCTCTACTACTCCCTGCTGCATTTCTGGCTGCATTTCGGTCACGCGGCAATTGTCATTCGGTCTCTCTCGGTGCTGTTCGCGCTTGGCGCCTCAATTGCCATTGGCAGCATAGCGCTTTTGATGTTCGGCGAAAACTGCGCCCTTGGCGCGATCGCCGTCCTCGCAACTTCACAATTCTTTCTCTTCTTTGCCGATGAAGCAAGATCGATTACGCTATCCGTAATGACGTGTTCTCTTTTGGCGCTAAGTTTCTGGCGTGTCGTTAAGCTGCAGCGCGGTCGCGATATCGTCGTTTGTAGCCTGTTCGCAGTCATCGCGGTCTATACGAACTTCATCGCCCTCCTCTTCATTGCGGGGCTTGCCGCATCACTAGGGCTGATGCGGCTGAAGCGAAACACGATTATTCTGCTGATCGGGACCTCCGCCGCCGCCTGTCTGGCGATCGTTCCGCTCGTACTTTTGATCCGCGAGAACTCCGTTAGGCAGGTTGGTTGGATCGCACGCGGTAAGCCGACGCAGATTTTCCACATCGTTAGTGGCATACTGGGGGGCAGTTTCGGAACAGGCTCGGTCAGTCACGTCTCTGGTCTCTTGGCTGTTGTTTGCGTCTCTGCACTGATGATAGTCGGTTTTATCGGCGGATGGCGTTCAAGTGATACCCGAGCGAACGTTATCGCAGTTTCGCTCTGGTTCGTGGTTCCGCTTGCATTAGGAGTAGCGGTGGATCACTTTATTCAGCCGATTCTGATCGAAAGGTATTTCTCGTTCACGCTCATCCCCGTAGCCTTGCTCGCTGGAAACGGATTGCTCACGATCCAACGTGTTTCGCGACCGCTAGTTGCTTATGCCATCGTGGGGGTTCTGGGCGTCATTTCGATCCATGGCCTGCTAACCGTTCAGCGTGAAGACTGGCGGTCAGTTAGCCGGTTACTTACGCAAAACGCAAGTCCGGCTGACGGCATTCTGTTCTGGCAGCCCGCGGGTATCGTTCCTTTCGAGTTTGCAGCGGGCGAGACGTTGGGGCTACCTGCGGCGGCGGTCGTATATCCAAGCGCCTCCGCAGTGAACTCCACCTTCTATCCGGATCCTCGACCAGGCTTCGCGCGGTCGGTGAGCCGTAAATTCAAAAAACTGTGGTTAATCGAAAGTTACGGCTACAAAGCTGAAGGAGATGCCTCTCCCTTCGATTCCCTGTCGCGGTACTACGCCCACACCCATCGACAGACGTTCAGCGAGATTCAGGTTGTTACGTTCGACCGATGATTTTCTTGACTTGCTCTTCGCACGCCAACTTACGCAAACTGCGTCACAGCGCCGCAAAGGTTTTCACGTCGCAAAGGCGCCGGCGCACGATGTGGCCGAACAATTCCGTATCACCAGCGTTGTGCGTGACGATGTGGTATCGAGCGGCACGGTTGTTATGCTGAAAGTGAGCGACTCGTTTTTTCGAGCGTCCGCATTTGGTGTGATTCGTCGATGCACCGCTGACTTCTATAGGCCAGATCATCGACGAAATGGCGTTGGTTGGCCGGCATCAAGAATTCTCGAAAACAGTCGAAATACGCAGCAATGCGATGTTCCGCGCGCTATTTCCAAAACGGCCATAATCTCGGTCGGACGGATTCCCCGCTGTCGCAAAGACCTTGAGGCCAGCGCGTGGACACGCTCCATTTTCCCTGAGGGCAACCACGCTGTCGCATCGAAGCGGTGCTGCAACATGTCTCTCGACACTTCCCGCCTTGGTCGATGAAAACGAGTTTGCTGGAGTGCCGCCGTATAAGTCGTCTACAAGTGAAATCAAGTCGCTCACCGGACTGAGGGGCTTCGCGGCTTTATACGTAGTTACTTACCACTTCTTCATCGGCCAGGCCGGCTCGAATCCGCTTACAACATTTTTAACGCATGGCTACTTGGCGGTTGACCTTTTCTTTGTCCTCAGTGGGTTCGTCATGGCTCTGAACTATAGCCACATGTTTGCATCTGGTTGGTCTAGAGCGTCTTACCTGAAATTTCTCGGGCGACGGATGGCGCGTATCTACCCCCTGTACCTCGTTGCAACGCTAGCAGCGTTTTTGTTTGTCGTCGCCGGCTGGCTCGATTACCCTGTGAATCATTATCCACAATCTGCTCCACTCGGCGTTGCCCTTCTGTTGAACATTAGCCTGGTCCAGGATTGGGGCTTCGTACAAAGTATCGATGAGCCTGGCTGGTCCATCAGCGCGGAAATGGCGGCCTACATTCTCTTCCCTGCGTTGCTCATCCCTACGGTGTTCTGCAAGCGCTCATTGGCATGTTTCTGCGCGCTCGTGTCCGCTGGGATCCTCGCGGCGCTTTGCTCGGCACCGACACCTCCTATCCATATGGCGGGCTATCACAATCCTGAATTTCCGCTCTCGATCGCTGACCCTTGGTTTGCCTTGCCACTGATTCGTTGTCTGCCGGAATTCGTGCTAGGAATTCTGGCGTTCCGATTAGCGACATCGCCGTTTGGCAGAGGAATGGGATCGAGCCGATGGATCTGTCCCGTCATCTGTCTTGTCACCATCGGGCTGATGATGCATCCCAAAACCGATCTCGCCGTAGTATTGTTGTTTCCACTTATTGTCGTCTGCTTGGCCTCGGGTAGCCCCTTTCCTAGCCGCATACTCGCGTCGGCTCCGGCTCAATTCCTTGGCAGGCTGTCTTATAGCATCTATCTCACGCACTATCTGTTCTCGGCAGTGCTCCATTGGGTCCACGGAAGCGCTCACATAGCCGGACTAGCCCATGCACAGACCTACGCCGCGGCCATTGGGCTCGCGCTTACGTTCGGAATTGCGTACCTTGGTTACAAAACGATTGAAGTGCCCGGCAGGCGATGGCTGCGCGGAATATTCGAGGGAGACCGGAAGAACCGAAAGGCGCCGAACCTTGCCGACCAGTCAGCGCAACGCGGAAGCAGCGCGTGATATGTGCCGCCCCCCTAGCCGTCGCTGCAGCGGGTTCTCGTCGAGAGCGCTATCGTGCGGAACCGCAGCGTCTGGCAGCAAGCCGCGTTCTACCTTGCGGTCGGTAACCACGTTGGCCTGGGGTAATCACCTTGCTAGCCAACCACCACAGAACGTTGGATCCGGCGACGGTGGACGACGGCTTAACTCACTTGTGTCTAAGTCTCCTCCGATGCACAAGTTCAGTCAAGTGTTTTTCAACGGCACTGAGATAAAGGAAAGGACCGTAGTGATTAGGCGGACATCTTTCAACGAGCTCGCGATGCAAACGCGGCGAGACGCCGCTCGTCAATTCCTTACGCTCCTGCCCGCCGTGCAAGGCAAAAAGGTTTCACAATAAATGTCGGCGGGTTACTCGACTGCGTCCGCGCTCAAAGTCGCGATTGTTTCGGATACGATGCTGCAGTCCGGCCTGGCCGAACGTGTTGTCAAACCAATGGCCGAAGCATTCCGGGCGCTCCCGCAGCCGCGATGAGCCGCATGTGGTGGTACACGCTAGGCGTGCTGACGCTTTGGATTGTTAATCCAGAGTTGCGGCGCATCTACGGATATTTGTTCGGCTTCTCGACGCTTGATGTTCTAGCGATCGTTCCGCTCTTAAGCCTCACGCCATACGTCTGGTCATTGACCTTCGGTGGTGGCTGGAGAAGACTGCCTCGTTTATTATCCTTCGCAGCTTGGCTATGGGTCGGTGGATTCACGTATGCGCTCGTCATCTCCGCGCTTAGCGGCAACCTGGTTCCGGGTTTGTACGACTTCATCGGTTTCGTTTTGCCCATCGCCGTTGGTCTGTGGCTCGTCGCGGACGCAGCACCGTTCCAGATAGCTTATCGGCGCGTAACGCGTATATTGTTCGCACTTGCGACGCTGATTAGCCTGTACGGCGTCATCCAATATGTCGTTGCTCCGGCCTGGGACGTCGCTTGGCTCAGGAGTCTCATACAGCAATATGGGACAACGACTTTCGGTAATCCAGTGCCGTTCCAGATACGTGTGTTTAGTACCGCAAGCAGTCCGGCCGGCTTCGCGCTCTTCTTGGCCCTGGTGCTGGTCTTTGCGCTTCCCGAACTATCGTTCCGCAAGCCGGCTCTTCTCCTACAAGTACCGACTTGGTTCATCGCATTCGCGCTGTCCTTCATCCGAACGGGATGGTTGATGTTTGCCTTGGGCGCCCTCACGTATGTCATCTTAACGCCCCGCCGAAATACGTTGCTCGCAGCGCTTACGCTCTCCGCGGTGCTAGTCATGGCCTTAATGGCCGTCTTGCCTTCGGCGACTGGCAACGATCAATTCTTTGCATCCTTAAATGATAGACTTTCAACCTTCTCGAACTTGGACGATGATTACTCGCAACAAGCGCGAACCGGCACCTATGCGTCCGCTCCCGAGATTATCGGCGAAGCACCGTTTGGCCAAGGTTTGGGTGTCCTCGGCACGTCCACGAAGCTTACCGCCAAGGGCGTCTCCACGGACTTTGACAGCGGCATTCTTGGACGAGCAGTCGAGATGGGCATACCGGGAGTCATCCTTTACTTAGTACCGCTGACGCTTCTTCTATTCGGATCGATCTACGTCTGGAACGATGGACGCGTGAAGCGCGATTACGTGCTGCAGGCTGTCGCAGCGATGGCTATTGCCCTTAATGTTGCGCTTGCCTTCGAGCAGCTTTCGCTCGATGCGAGTGGGCTTCTCGCCCTTACGGTTTGGCTAGTCGAGTCGCTTACGCTCCGCGCAGTGAAATCCGACCCGGTCCCTCTCTCGAAATTGGCAGTAGCGTGAGTCGCTCAACGCGACCGTCAGGGATAAGAATGGCTCGACCGGCAGTCTCCGTCATGCCGGAATTGGCGAATATCCAAAACTGCCGATCCAGCCATCGTCCTGATCATTCCGACGCGAGACTCGCTCCAGGGATGGCGGGATGAGTTTCAATGTCAATCGGTTTTATACACGCCTACTATTGCTCTCCCGCGGGACTTCGAGCACAGCCGCAGTGTTTCAAACCGTTAGTGTGCGCGGAATGCTGCTGATCACCAATTTCGGGACGGGCGTAATCGTTGCACGATCCTTAGGGCCGCTTGGGCGCGGCGAATTCGCCGCGATCGGCTTGTGGCCGTCATTTCTGGCGACGCTTGCGACACTCGGGATACCCACGGCGCTGAATTATCATACGCGACGAAAGCCCGAAAGCGGCTCGCAGTATTACGCGGCCTCGGTGCTCATAATGCTTGCAATGGGCGCTCTCGCAGCCGTGATAGGCGTGGCCATCATACCGTTGCTTTTTCACGGTTACGTTCACTCAGTCGTGCGAACCGCTCAATTCTTTATGATATTCGCGCCGCAAGTGCTGTTAGGGTACATCGTCACGGCGCACCTTGAAGCGGTCGGCAGCTTTCGGCAATCGGCTCTTATCCAGATAAAGATCAATGTTCTAACCTTGCTCACGCTTTTAGTGCTTCACTTCGCGGGCTATGTTTCTCCCGTAAGCGTTGCCCTGGCATACGCTATACCAAATGCCATGCAAATATTATGGATTGCTCTTCGCCTATGGCCAGGTATGCCGGGCAGCACAGCTGAAGTTATTGCAAACTTACGCGTCCTACTGGACTATGGCCTGCGTTCCTACGGTGCGGACATCGTAGGAACTCTCGCGAGCCAACTTGACTTGGCCGTGATCGTCATGTTCCTAAACGCCGCCGAACTTGGGCTCTATGCTACCGCTTTGACATTGAGTCGCTTATTAAACATCGTTCAGACCTCTATAGTGACCGTCGTTTTTCCGCGTGCGAGCAGTCTGGAATCGGAAGCGCGGATCGCGCTCATTACTCGCGCAGCCCGGCTTTCAACCTTAATTTCGATGACGCTTGGAGCTTTATTTCTAGCTACTATACCTGCACTTTTACCACGACTCTATGGAAGTGCATTTATCGGCGCTCTCGCGCTCATGCCGCTGCTCGTTGGCGAAGCGGTGATCGGCGGCCTTGGGTCGGTACTAAAGCAGAGTCTGCTCGCAAGTAATCGACCCTTTGTGGTAGCTGTCATTGAAGCCGGGTCCGTGGTCTGCGCGCTTTCCTTACTGTTTCTCCTGGTGCCTCGAATGAACATTACAGGAGCTGCAACCGCCCTTCTATGTACCTCCGTGGTTCGCGCCGCCGCAATCATCGCGGCCTATCCACTCGTTCTCAAGCGATCGATTCCGCGATTGCTGCCTGACGCGTCGGACGTGGCGTATGTTAGCGTCAAGCTCCGCAGGGCTACAGAGCACCGTGGCGCACTTTTTGGAAGTGAGATATGAAAAGCAAGCGCGGCAACGGGCTCCCCCCGCTTATCGGCCCCGCCGATGTCACGGCTGGAACGCAATCCCCTAGCCCCGATTCAAGTCTACCGGCTCGACCGTGCCCGCATGGCTGCCGTTCATGTCACGCGGTAGTCTGGCTGCGGTACTTTCGATGAATGCACTGCAAATCGGCATGGGCGCGACAGGCCACGGGATAGGCGGCCTGGATCGCTATTATTTCGATCTCATTCGCGCCCTGCCGGCCGAGACAAAAGTGAATGGCTACGTGTTTGGGGACACTGGCGGTGCCGCGGGCATAACGGGCTTCGCGCCGCCCGGAGCTTCGCTGCTGGGACGATGGGCCGGGCTGCGGAAGGCGACAGCCGGTGCGATGCGTGAAACCGATCTCGTCGTTTCGCACTGGGCTCTTCACGCTTTCGGGATGCTGGATAAAATCGGCAAAAAGCCTCTCGTCGTCCATTTTCATGGCCCTTGGGCACTGGAAAGTGCAGCCGAAGGCGCCAGGGGCTTGAGTGTCGCGGCAAAGCACACGCTAGAGCGTATAGTCTATCGTCGCGGATCACGGATTATCGTCCTTTCCAAGGCATTCGGATCCATTCTCGAACGCGAATACGGCGTTTCGCAGTCTGCAATTCGCGTCGTACCGGGCGGCGTCGATCTGCGGCGCTTTTCCAATCTTGGTTCGCGTGAAGATTCGCGGCGCGCGTTAGGTTGGCCCACAGATCGTCCGACTGTCGTAACGGTGCGGCGTCTCATCCGCGCAAAAGGCTTGGAAAACCTTATCGAAGCGACGAAAATCGTCCAGCGGCGGCTCCCCGAGGTGCTTGTCATAATCGCTGGAACGGGTCCGTTGGAGCATGATCTCAGAAATCGCGTCATTGAAGGCGGAATAGAGCATAACGTTCGCTTTGAGGGATTTGTCCCGGACGACGCTCTGCCGCACGTGTACCGCGCGGCGGATCTTTTCATCGTTCCGACGATTTTGCTAGAAGGCTTTGGGCTTGTAGTGGTCGAGGCGTTGGCCTGCGGCACGCCCGCGGTTGTGACTCCGGTCGGCGGACTACCCGAAGTCGTGACTGACCTCGATCCGAACTTAGTGCTTTCCTCTACGGCACCAGCTGAGCTCGCGCGCGCAATGCGCGCTGCTCTCGACGGAACGATGAAGTTGCCTAGTGAGGTGCGGTGCCGTGAGTATGCGCGCGGCTTTGATTGGCCTACCACCGCGAAGCGTATCAATGCCGTATACGAAGAAGTTTTGAAATGAAGCGAACCGCTCTGCACACCTGTCAGCACCTATTCCACCGCGTCAACCGAGTTGCTTCCCATCAGGAGACGATACTGCTATGACGATCTCTGTGGTAATCCCCACGTATCGACGCCAGGATGACCTGCGACGTTGTATCGATGCGTTGGCGTGTCAGTCTCGACCGGCGGACGAGATAATTGTTGTCGTTCGTACGACTGATGTCGAAACATTTGAGATGCTTGCACAAATGAATACAGCGCCGCTCGCTTTGCGTATCGTTTCGGTCGTCGAGCCAGGACAGGTTCAGGCCCTCAATATGGGTTTGGCCAACGCCATGATGGACATCGTAGCCATTACTGATGACGATGCCGCCCCGCACGAGGACTGGATCTTGCGACTCGAGCGCGGCTTCGAGGCCGATCCCCAAATCGGAGGGGTCGGCGGCCGCGATCGGATGTTCATTGGGGGCGTGCTGCAAGAAGGCCGGAAGCGAACGGTCGGCAAGGTGCCGGTCATTGGCCGTCATGTTGGCGATCATCACTTGGGCTTTGGGCGGCCGCGTGAAGTCGATGTGCTAAAAGGAGTGAACGGCGCTTACCGGGCTGCTGCGATTCGGGAAATCGGCTTTGATACGCGGCTGCTTGGCAGCGGAGCGCAGGTTCATTGGGAGATCGGTCTCGGGCTTGCGTTAAAGAGAGCCGGCTGGAAGCTAATATACGATCCAGAGATTGTCGTCGATCATTTTCTTGCGAAGAGGTTCGACGAAGATCAGCGTGATTCGTTCAATCCAACCGCGATGCACAATGAGGCGTACAATGAAATGTTCGCACGCGGCGAGCCGCTGTCGCTGCTCAACCGCTCGGCGCTGCTCTTATGGGCGCTTTTGATCGGGACACGGAGCTCACCAGGCCTCGTCCAGTGGGCACGTTTCGTTACGCGCGAGCGCGCGCTGGCAGGAGCAAAGCTCAAGGCGGCAGTTTCCGGTCGGCTCGCCGCTTGGGATGCGCTTTGGCGTCAGAGAGCTACTTGAAGGAGGTGACCGCTATTTCGTCGCTGCGACATTGAGATCGGCTGCTGTTGACATCATCGCGGGCAACACGCTCGAGCACTACCTCGACGTACAGCTCATCCGCTGTCGCGCCTTCGTAGACATCAACCCTTCAGAATCTTCCGAGCTAAAATCCGGTTGCAACGCGCCCTTTGCTCCTTTACGGGTCGCAACGCGGGTCGAGCGAAGTGTCGTCACCGTCTACCATGTTGTACGCTGCATTTGCACCGCACTGGATCGCCTCTCATATCTGCGAAAGTACGAAAGGCTCCTTTAACTAGCAAAGCGCCTTTGGTATACTGACAAGAATGGAGACACTTCGCTCGATTCTTTCCTCGATGCTCGTCGGTCCAGTGCTCTTTCTCTCGCTCAGCACAGCTGGAAAGTCTCGTGTGCTGCTTCTTCAAATCGCTGGAATCAAGTTCGACGGGGCCGCAAAGTGAGACGGACGCGGCGCTTTTATCAATGCGGACTGCGTTTTCGGGGCCGCCGGTAGTTGGCAGTGAGAGCAGCTCAGTATGGGAAGCCTGCACCAACTTATGCCAACGGGGTCTCGCGCCGGGATGTTATTCTCCTTGGCTTAACCTTCGCCGTATTAATTGCAGCATTAGTTAAGCCGAGTTACTATCCTCGCTCCGATTCAGCGCTATTCGAGTATTTTGGGAGGGCCATGTTGCATGGGCAAAGGCTCTATATTGACGAGTGGGATACAAAGCTCCCAAGCATATACCTCATCAATGAGCTGTGGCAGAAGTGTTTCGGCGATCGGTATCAATTGCACAGCATTGCAGAGACGATCGTCAGCGCATTCACGGCCGTTCCGTTATTTGCGCTAATTCTGCGCAAGACAGGCGTTCGTAAATGGGCATTGGCAACGCTTTGCTTCGCTGCTACATATGCGCTTATCCCCGGCGAGATGAATACGACAGAGAATTATGCGGCTCCATTGCTTCTTGGAGCCGTTTTCGCAGCATTCAGTAATCGAAATCTCGTTGCCGGCTTTTGTGCAGCTCTCGCGGTAACGTTCTGGATACCGTCGTGCCTGATTTTGATCCCGGTCATCGCCTATGAAGCCGATGCTAACGAGCGACGCGCTGTTTTTATTTCCTTCGCTGTCACGCTGGTAGCCTATGCGATTTCGATCGCGGGCATAATGGCAGTTAATCTTCCTGAGCTCTTTGGGGGTTGGACACGTTACGTTTTTCGCGACAACGCGATATCCGGCTCTACGTCCTCTGGATCTCCACTGGGTGTGCTTCACTTTCTTTACTCTGGTGTCGTCATTTCAGGTGCTGGAATCTGGTTGTCGGCGCTGGCAGTCGTTTTGCGGCGACCGCGCGGACGGCTTGAATGGTTCGCGATATTGTGGGTTGGAAGTGCACTCTTGGGGGCGGCCGCTAGCGGCCGGTTTTATGCCGATTATTTCGTCCCACTGATTGCGCCGCTTATTTTCTCATCGTTCGTATTGGCTAGCTCCGCAAAAATCGCTCCCGTTCGCTGGGTTTTTGTGGCTGTCGCTTTGATATTATGTTGGCGGACTGGTGTTGCTTCAGTTGAAGATTACCGAAGTGGAACGCAGGAGGCAAAAGAAATCGCGGCACTAGCTCACGCAATTAACTCTGTGGCTGGTACCGGAGCCGTCGTTTCCGTCGATGCTTACGTTCCGGCAGTCTATCTGGCCGCGAACGCGTACCCGGTTAATCGGCTGGGTGTCGTTCATTTAAGTAACTACGTGAAAATCGATAAATTAGGAAGCCGGGATCCGGTTCTCATCCTTGCGTCGAGCGAGAGTACTTCTCCATCATTGCCCGCTGGCTTCGCACAACTGTGTAGGCGACAATTCGGGAGCGAGTGGCATCTAAAGCTATACGCCGCGCCTGGTATGCAAGCGCCACCGGGGGTTTGCGATGAAGAAAAGGCAGGCTTGGCGCTTGACGCAAAGTAAGCGTTCACTCCTTGTCCTCCTGAGCTAGGTGTTCACCGCTTTCGATACAGCTCATTAATATGACTCACGGCTCCGCCTCCTTACTTCCTTGATCGGGACGGTCCCGTGCGTCGCGAACGGGCAAAGCGGAGCCATTCTGACGGACTTTCCGCGCAGCTTAACCCGTCACGGCTTGCGTGAAACCAAACTCGTCATTACTGACGACTCATCTTGGGCTCAAGCAGCGATCGCGAAGATCATTAAGGCGACGCGGCAGCGATGCCGCGTGAAGTTCATGCGCAACGCCATTGCCTACGCCGGCACAGGTCAACGCAAAGTTGTGCTGGCGCTCATGAATACCGTGTTTGCAGCAATACGGTGCTGAGGCTGCCGAAGAACAGTGGCCATCGTCACTGCCGAATTGCAGGCGAAGTTTCCGAAGCTGGCAGCTTGCCTCGACGATGCGCGCGACGACGTCCTTGCGTTTATGCGGTTCTCCGAAAAGCACACCGCACGCAGCTCGCATCAACGAACCCGCTGGAAGGCGTTAATGCCGAAATCAAGTGTGGAACTGACGTTGTCGGTATCTTCCCGAACAAAGCGGGCGATAGTGCGTGCTTGCGGCCTCGGCGGTCGCTGATGCTTGAACAGAACGACGAATGGCAGTTCCAACGTCGCTACATGCCGCTCGAAGGACTCAGAACCGTCAGCGACAATGTGGCGCCTCGAATCTCCGCCGTCGTCACGAGCTGACGGGGAACTCGTACACCAATCCCTGAGACAGGATCTATTAAAGCAGCTTCTATAGTTTGTTGTTCCCACCCAGCCATCTCCGCTGCGATCGGCGCAGGTACTCGCCGGGGGGATGCGATTTTTCGAGGCGATTGCGCCGGCTAGTTTTAAAACACCCCACCGATCATGCCCGTCTTTTATCAGCAAACCAACAACGAACGGAGAGGAAGGGTGATGCTCTCCTCTCTGCGAATACCGCGACCGCGATCGCCCCAAACAGGCCGCTGGCATCGGTCTGTGGTCGATTAGGAACCAGCGCTAAATTCAAGTGGCCGCTACGGGAGGTCTGCGGCGACGCTGCCGCCCGCCGGTAGCGATCTCGCGATAGAGGCTTGAAGTTCCCTGGATCATAAGTGATTTCGCGAACTTCGTCGACCCGAGATGGATGGCTTCTTCGCGCATGACGGCACGATCCGGAGAATCTAAGACCTTCTCTATTGCCGTAGCGAGCGCCGTTGGGTCGTTAAAGGGAACCACGTACCCAGTCTTCCCTTCGACTACCTGGTCTTGGCAGCCACCGCTTGGCGTTCGAATAACTATTGCACCGCAGCACATGGCCTCGGCAACGACAAGACCAAACCCCTCCATGCGGCTCGGAAGCAGCACGACATCCGCCGCCCAGTAGGTTTGGCGCAGGGTCTCTCGGTCGACGTACCCGAGAAACCGAAAGTTGGTTCGGTCGACATCATCTCGTAATACCTCAGCCTCGATCCGCTCGCGTTGATCGCCGCCGCCCGGAAAAAGACAAACCATGGGTGTATCGGCCCGCCTGCTCCGAAGCAACCTAAATGCAGCAGCAGCGATATCGTGGCCCTTGTTTAAATTCATACGCCCCGGCAGCACGGAAACAAACGTGTCATCGCTCAGACCGAAGCGTACGCGCGCTTGCAGTCGTTCCTCGCTTGTTGGAGCACGATAGAAGTCGGTGTCGATGCCGAGCAACTGGGTGTGTATCCTCCGCTCTGGAATGCGGCATTGGTCATGAAAAAACCGAGCGATGTCGCTGGACATTGCGATGTAGCGGTCTGATCTGCAAATCGCGGCGACGAGCCGGTAACCCAGTTGTTGTCTTGCAGACATGCTGCCGGTCATAGAGTCAACTTGGTCGCTTTGCGCTGACGGGAGATAATTTGTCACAACTGGCCTGCCAGACAGGCGGCCGACCAGAAAAGCGATGGGTACCGCCGAGAAGCCCTGCGGGCTGACGACGTCGACGGCGTTGAGCGCTATGAGCGAGACGATTCGCTGCAGATGTGCCAGTTTGGGTCGCGAGGCGCTGAACCCGTCGAGCACGATCCAGTCAACTACCGCCGCCTCGATCGTGCGCCGCCGCATCTCGGAGCCATACGTGGTCGAAACGTTTCCGGACACCATAATGACTCGGTCGCCGGCCGCGCTCAACCCTGTCACAAGGGTTTCCAGATAAGATGAAACTCCGTCATGACAGTCAACGCGCGTAAGGAGCAGCAGGATCGTCGCCGGCGCGCTCATTTATAGGTCCTCTCTAGGTTTGTTGATAAAGTTTCTTCAGGCTTGGCGTATTCGCGAAAGGCTTGTCGAACTGCCTGCGCGAGGGATGGCCACAGAGCATGGCGAGAAAGAGCCAGCACCCAAGGTTCGATTACGACCTTAAAACTCGTAACTTAGCTTAGTCGTCATTGAACCGCGTTGGTGGTAAGCACTGCGGCGTGACGCAATACGGCACTTGACAATGCCCCTCGATTAGTAGGCGGTTTTCAATCAAGAACGAATGTCATGTCTCTCTCCCGATCGACCAGACCCTGTCCCAGCACGCGGTGTATGCTCGGCCGGTCCAGTATCCAGTTGTTGAAAAGGCGGCAACCGCTGCGCTCGGCGCAAGCAATTTCTCAGCGAAGAATCTCACGAAAGGGACCACGAGGGCCAAAGCGATTGATGCATGTGCCAGACTGGCGGATCGTTTCCGTTGAAGTGATTATAGCCCGTTGCAGCCAATACTGACGGGGTTTGCGAGGTTTTCGACGTGGCGCTTGCACCGAATTAGGCAGAGCCATTTGGATCTGACTCGGCGAAACCGAAACGCGACGGAGGGTAGTGCGTACTGCGCAGTCGACTTGAGAGTAAATTGATGAATGGCAAATGGTGCGATTCGGCAGATTCAACGGCACTACATGCAGCTCGAAGCGTGCAAGAACGTGATCGGGAATCGGTTGCACCGAATCTGCACCGTCGTCACGCGATAACTGCCGCACGCGTCGAAGCTGTCTAGATCACGCCTTCGGACACAGCCGTCAGACACGATCATGAGACAAAGGCACATTGCCAAAGGCTTGAGATGTTATGTATATCTGGTACTCTTGATATAACATTATCGGTAAGCTGAATAAAGATGTCTACCCGCGACTTTCGTTCGTGCGATCGTAGCGCGTCACCTATACGCCTACGCTTTTGCGGACGCGATCTTCCGGTGAGAAAAAAGCCTCAATCGAGGCTCTTCTCCCAACGCGCCGCCAAGGTTGACGCACGTTCGAGTAGAAGTTAGAAACGAGTGTCTGGATGTCCGCGCTATGGCACATTCGAACTCGACAAAACGTGGACTAAGGGGATAGTTTTACTGGCCAGGCGTGTCAAGGGTCGTACCGCGCTATGCGCGAGTGTTTACTGCCAGGGCGCCGGTATCGTAGCTGCCTTTATCTAAGTTTGCGACTTCACCTGACGAGGTTTATTAAGCGTGACCGACGATAGGACTAACGACTCAGTATGAAACGCATATACCCGGACGAAACGTGGCCCGAGTCCTGGAAAAGAAGCTATGACTACGACCTGCTTGACGTGTACGGAGATACGTCGAACCTTGGTTACTCATATGCATATTCACTCCGCAGCAGCAAAGCTCTCGGAATGTTAGCGAGCGTCTTGAAGCCGGGTGACCGGGTTCTTGACATGGCGGCCGCGCAGGGGAATTTTTCCTTGGCGCTCGCTGAGATGGGTTTCGCTGTAACGTGGAACGACATTCGCGAAGACCTCGTCGAGTACGTCCGTTTAAAGTACGAGTTCGGGACGATCGATTATGCCCCCGGAAACGCCTTCGAGGTTGAATTCCCACATCTTTTTGACGCGGTTCTGATTACCGAAGTAATCGAGCACGTGGCGCATCCGGACCAGTTCCTGGCACGTGTCGCGACGCTCGTGAAGCCGGGTGGCCACGTTGTGATGACAACGCCGAACGGTGCGTACTTTCGGAATACTTTGCCGAGATTCTCATCTTGCGCCGATCCAAGCGTTTACGAGGCAATCCAATTCAAACCGGATGCAGATGGACATATTTTCCTGATGCATCCTGACGAGCTGGCGCCGCTTGCCGCGCAGGCAATGCTAACTATTGAATCCGTTACGATGTTTAACAATCCGCTCACGTCCGGGTATCTTGGGAGTCGCGCTGTGCTCAAGCGTCTGCCGAGGTCGTTCGTGAATTTCGCGGAGCGGCTTTCGCAGCGGCTTCCATCGCTGCTCGCCGAGCGGCTCTTGGTTCAGATGGCTGTTCTGCTGCGGAGACCGCTTGACTCGACACGGGGTCAAAACCGATCGTCAGCGTCGCCGGCCGCGACCTCGCCGAGCCGCGCGGTGGCGTAGTGCTTTGAGGGCTTGGAGCGGTCGCCTGATCCCCTACCGATTCGCCGCCAGGCGGCTCATACATACCGCGCTATGTTTCGGGCCCCTAAACCAATTACATCTCGCGCATGCCTACGGTCGGTTTCGTGCCTTGTCACCCTCCCTTGTCACAGGACCGGTTCTAAGCTACGTACGTTCATTGCTTAGCCCTTCATAAATTAAGGATGATGCAAAATGGTCACGCGTCTGCAGCCCATTGTCGAGAACCGTAAGACTGGGGAAGCAGCCGTCAGGCTTTAGGACGCACCATTATGTGATACCCGCTGCCCTCTCTAGCCGGATCTGGCAAGTTACCATGAATGGCTGACTATTGAACGCTTACGAGGATTAGAATATGTCGAGACGAGATACAATCTGGCCGCTGGGCGGCTGCTTTCGGTGATTTTAAACACTAGCGCTAGCAGCAGTAGCCGCCGACCAGATGCGTCCGATCACGAGCAGCCCGCTCTCAGGGAAGTCGGCGGCGCGAACCCCAAAATGCGCTCGCTCCAGGCGATTCGCGCGTGCGCTGCGTTACTGATCGTGATGATACACACGCAGGTCACCTTCAGCCCTACGGCCGGCGTAGCGGCGTTTCACGGTCTTTTTAGTGGTGCCGGTCGTTCGGTGGATCTCTTCTTCGTCTTAAGCGGCTTCATAATAACGTTTATTCATGCCCCCGACTGGGGCAGACCTAGTCGAATTAAAATTTATTTATTCAACCGTCTTAGTAGGATCTATCCCCTAGTCGTGATCGTGACCGTGGTGGTGGCTGCCCTCATTATGGCCGGGTTTGGGGGCGCCTATACGGCGGGCCAGCTAAATCTTTTGAGCTTTATACAGACCGCACTCTTGCTACCACAGAATTATCCACTCGTTGAGGTGACTTGGACCTTAAAGATCGAGATCGCGTTCTACCTCGGCTTCGCCCTGCTGATCGTCAAGCCCAAGCTCGGTTGGATATTTCTCGGTGTTTGGCAAACTGCGGTCGTTGCCATCGCGCTATTCGGTAAGGTCGATGAAAGCCTCTGGTATGGGATATACCTCCAGCCGGTTTGCCTTGATTTCTGCATTGGCATGATCTACGCTCTGGTGTTTATGCGTGCGCGAAAATCGACGCCGCTAGAACCGGCAATCCTCTTTACTAGTCTTTTTGTGGGAACCGTCGCGTTTACTGTCGGGGCCGCATACGATACGTATCCGATGACGAGCTCGTCGAGATTGCAAGACGTCCTGTTCTTCGGCACCAGTTCCGGCCTCGTCTTAACATCGCTGGTTATGTTGGAATCAGCCGGACGTGTCCACGTCGCAAATTGGCTCGTGATGCTTGGTGATGCGTCGTATGCGATCTATCTCGTCCATTTCTCGATCATCGGCGCCCTTAGTCGCCTACTCTTAGCGGCAACGAAACTGCACCGCGGGCAGATTAACGACCTAACTTGCTTGGCGGTCGCCGCGATATCCGTAGCGGTTGGCGTCGGGTTTTACTACCTCGTTGATCTGCCAATACAACGTCTTGTTCGGAAGACGAAACCCTGGTTTATCGGGTCCACCGGACGGCTTGCGGTACCTAAACTGAGCAAAAGCGGCTAAACGCCGCTATCGCATTCTATCCTTATCGTAAGAAGCATTGGAATGCTCAGCCGGTCAAAGTTGACCGTGCTCAACGTCCGTAACCGCCCTCTCCGATTCGTCGAATTGGCGGCGCCTAAGCCGCCCTCAACGATTTAATCCGGTGGTCTCACCGATTATAGCCATAGCGAATCGTTGCATTAGCTGGTGACACCTATGCTTCGTGTTCAGACTGTCGGCCCGAGCGACGAATGCGTTCGGTAAGTCGATCCAGAGCGATATGCGCGAGCGTGTAGCGTGAGGCAATATAACGTGGAGCAATGCGCCCGCCGAAGCCGTTGAAAAAGTGCGCATTCGTCTTTCCAATGCCGTCGAAGTCAAAAACAATGCCGCGCTTCGAACAATCGAGAATGCTATGCCAGAGCAGCAGGCTCACGGCACCATTGCCGGCGTCGTGCGTCCGCGTTGACATCAAATAATAGGCCACGCGCGCGTCCCACACGCAGAATATCGCAGCATTTATTCTTCCGTGAGAATCTCGAGCCGCAAGAATCCGGCCCGCATCGCGACTGCGTGCCTCGCTGCAGAGTAACTGCATCGTTTTCTCGTCATAGATATTCTGGACACCACGGTGTCGCAGATTCGTCGTGTATGCATGGACGAATTCCGCCGGATCGCTAATTTCCGAGACCGAGAATCGTTCTCGAGCGCGGCGTATCACGTTACGCGTCTTATCGCGCATATTCGTCCAGATCACGGGCTCCGTATCTGGCAATAGTTCGTACGTGAACTGAACCGTGACACGATACGCGAGCTCTTGAAACGCCAGCATGTCGGGAATGCCGAGATGCATTTTCTGCCAGAATCCCGAGGATTTCGGAATCTTGCAGAGCAACTGGCGCGTGATTTCGCGGCGCCGCACTGAGCGATTACAGCTTAAACCATTGCCGTCGTCGATGGCCGGCCCCAAGAAATGGGTCAACTCCGGCATTTCGCAGACACTTCGAAATCGGTCGATACGCTTCATCATGTAGGGAAATCGACCAACAGTCCGATTGCCGGACATCACGACAACCTCATCGTACCGGCCGTTGGAAGCCGCATCGAGCCACCATTGCTGATGAAAGATTGTCGGCGTCAGCGGGTCGAATGGAACAACGTCTGTGGTGCGAGAAGGCATAACAGACGTCGCATGAGCCCGCGCGATGTCCGAAGCGCTAGCGGCCGCAGCATTCTTTGGACCGGCGTGGAGACGATCCCGCGCTGGGATCAGCGCCGTTTCTTTCATAATCATAATTGCGTATACGCTCACGTTCTCCGACGTCGCTTGTTTGATGTTCTCAGCCTGGGGCGCGGTCGAACTCGAACGTGATCGGCGCCGTTCGAAACCCGATTCCAAGTTCTGCTGCCACGGGTCGCGCCGGTTTCACCTCATGGAGGTTACGCAAGTGAGTGAGGTACCGCTCGATGGCCATCCGGCTATCGGACCGTCTCGACCGGGCGGCAACGACGTGCCGAGCGTGGGTACGCGTGATGATCTCGCGCGTAAGCTTCCAGTTCATCAGCGGTTCGCCCTAAATACCTTGGCGCTGGAAGAGGTATCGGCACACTTCATCAAGGAGGCGACCATACAACTCGAGCGACCGCATCCTTGCGCTCTTTTTTCAGGAGTTGGAAAACACTTGATGATCGCATTACAGCACCGAAGAACTCTTTAACGCCGTGCGGACGGAGATTGACTATTGCAATCTCGACTTTTCCGTAGTTTAAGGCCCTTTGCGAACCTCTCCCCGATCGACAATTTTGAAAGTTTCCTTCACTCGATTTTCTCGTGTCGTCGTCTCCGACTAGGTGCCAATACCGAAGGTGCCTGAATTATAAGCCCTGGGTTTTCTCCCTATGAGAATGAAGTGGCCCCGGTTACCAGTAAATAACACTATAAAGGATGACTTCATACCGCTAGAAGTCGTAGGTGCTTCAAAAGCCATTACCCCTTCAACAGATATTGAGTCTTCAACAGAAACGGCACATAACCATTTGGCAGCAGTCTCCGGATGGCTACGAACGGAGCAAACCTTGGCAAGTCTGAGTAACACCATGTAAGCGTCGAGCCAAGCGGTCTGGTGCGATAGTGGCCTTTAATATTGCAAAATTGATCGAGGGCCAATTCGATGTCACTATCGCGGGTTCGCTTCGCAGGCGCGATTTTCCGACGCCAAGATTTCTGCCAGGGCAACGCGGCCAACGTTGCGCCTTACCAATTATCCGCGACTGCTCATCGTTGATGAGGAAAAGGCTAGCGAATGATTTATCTTCGGTTATGACCGAGATACCGGCGAGGATCTCAACCTGTGCGACTCCTAACTTCCAGTCGTACGACCGGCGCAGTTCCGAATTGACGATTCAGATAAGCAAAACAGCGAGCGTGTACGACCACATCACGCTCATAGGTGTTGGACGCTTGGCACCCGTGAACGAACGTGCTGAACTTTCGATTTCTTGCGAGTCGCCTTGTTCTTTTGCCGCGCAGTGCGCACCACGCCGAAGATCGACGTGCCGAGCTGCGACAGCAGCATTGTGAGCTCGCCGTCGGCCGGTTTAACGCGCCGATCCGGATAGAGCGCGATGATCACCCCGTCGGCGATACTGGCGATGTGCGCGCCCAACGGCGACGTCGTCAGTTCCGGCACATCCACGACGATGATTTCGTATGCCGAACGCCAGCCCGGCAACGCCGCGTCGAGCGACTGCCGAGCTGAGTCGCGAGCCGGCAGAACGAGTTCCCCAGGTTCCGTGCTCGGGTACGCCATGAACCGGCCCGAGCGTAGCGCAAGGTACCCGGTCCGCTTACCCGCCTCTTGCGATGCTTGGCAAACCCCGCGCGCGATCGTTTCGGTGTCGTCGAGTTTGGTTGCGCTCGCGATGACAATGACCGCGCGGTTCGGCAGGCGCGACTCGACGATTGCCCAGATCGTCGCCACGCGCGGGTCAATCGACGACGTAATGATTGCCGAATCAATGTCCGGCGAAAGGAGTTGAATCATGCGACTGAACCGATCACCGGCGCACCGTAAACCTTCTCGATCGTCACGTTGTACCGGAAGCGTTCCTGACTGCCGTCGATCACCATCGCGGCGGTAAGCGCCAGCCAGATCGATAAGAACAGAATCGCGCCCGCCGCGATCGAGCCCGAAATGGCCGCAGACGTCGATGCGAAGCGCGCCCGGTCAAGCACGATGACCGATCCCGTCGACGCCGCTTCCGCACGGTCGGCGATTGCTTTCGCAAGCCGGCCAGCCAGAATCGAGTACGCGGCTTCGGAATTGTCGTGGTCGCGCCGGATGCGCGCGACGTACGTGGCGATACCCTTGCGGCTAATCTGCGCCTGAAGCAGGTTGAGCGTCTTGTCTTCTGCCGCGACCTTCGCCGCGTCGCTGGAGACTTGGATCTGGGCCCGCGTCCGGGCATCAAGGGCGGAAGCATACGCCGAGTTTCCTGCGAGCGCGGCGGACGCAGCGCGCTGGCGGGCCTGCTGAACGCTGATCGCCTCGCGCATCACGGTGCGCCGCAGTTCGACCAAGCCCGGATAACGATCGCTGCCGTAAGCACTGAGCCGTTTGTACTCGGCGACGTCCTTGGCATATTGCTCTTGCTGGTGCGTGAAGACTAGATCGCTCTGCACTAAATCTCGTATCGCGAGCGGTACGGAGTTGTCGATGAGTTTGTTCGACGCCTTCGCGGTCGCGGTATCGCCCTGGAGCGAAACCTGCAAATCGTCGCGCGCCGCGCGCAGCGAAATCAGACGCTGATACACGGACTGCGAACCGTAATCGGACGAGCCGGGTTGCTTCACGTCGATGAACGGATACTGCCGCGATGTATCGGCGAGCTCACCGTCGAGACGCGCAAGTTCCGACCGGCGCGCCGCGAGCTGACTGTTGAGATCGCCGATAAGCGAATCGAAGCGCGTCGTTGCCAATTCCCGATAGAAGCGGATGATCTCGGTTCCCAGCTTGTTCGCGCCGTCAACGGCTTTGTCGGGGGCCTTCGCCGTGTAGTCGACTTGCATGATCGTCGACTCGGAACTGACTTTCGCACGGATGCGGGCGCGGAGTGTTTCCAACGGCGTCGTCTCTTTGAGCGCGTTGCGCAATCGACTCAGGACCGTGGCGCCCGTGGCCAACGACGGAAGGTCCGCCGAAAGCAGCGGCTTCGTTGACGTCGTCATCTCTTGCGATGTTGCCTCGTCGGCCGAACCGGCGACCATGAGGATCGAGGTCGTCGCGGTGTATTTCGGATGCGCGGACGTGGCGAGGAACAAGGCTGCCGCCACACCGGCGATGACGATCAGCGTAACGATGAGCCACTGATGGCGCAGCGCGAAGACGAGCCGGGACAAGATCGATGCCTGCATTACAATCCACTCACGAACTTAAGTGATGTCAGGGCGCCGAGCACGGTCGCAAAAGCTCCCATGTCGATTTTGTGACCTTCGGGGACGAAAACAACGTCACCATCGCGCACCGGCACGTTCTGGGACAGTTCCCCGTGTGCCAATTTCGAGATGTCGTATGTTTGGGTGGCTCCGTCGTGCGAGATCTTAATGTGTGCGAGGTCGGCGAACCGGTTGGGACCGCCGGCTTCGTAGAGCGCGTTGAGCAAGGTTGGACGCGTCTGCAGCGTGATATCGCCGCTCTTCTCGACCATGCCCAAAACGCTCACCCGCGGGGCCGGCTGCAGCGTCACGATATCGCCGTCGTGCGCCGGTTGGGTGAACGCCCCGCCGCCCGCGGTGACGGTCGAGTCAACGCCGTCCCGCCGCAGCCCAATCGTCGCCAGCGATGTCGTCGGCGAATACGGACCGACTTCAGCGACCGCTTGTGCGAGCGTATCACCGGGGTTGACGTAGACAGCGGTCGGCGTCGGAAGATTGCCGCGAACGTCGACGCGGATCGGCTTTGTGCGCAGCAGCACGGCGTCGCCCGGCGCCAATTGCGGCCCGGATTCGCCGGTTCGGCCCAGCGCCTCCAAATCGATCTCGGGCGAAACCGTTCCTTCGTGTTTGAGCCGCACGCGGCGCAAATCGATGCTGTTGATGCTGGCGCTACCGCTGGTCTGATTCGTGTTGAGGGCCTGGCGAAACGCGCCGATCGCCGCGCCGAGCGTTTCACCTGGCTGATAGGCTTGAACGCCGACCATCGAGCCGGTAAAAAAGATCGACTGACCCTGCGCGGTCAGTCGAACATCGACGGACGGATGGTACAGGTAGGCGGAAAGCGCGCCCTCGATCCGAGCCGAAGCAGCTTGCTCCGACAGTCCGGCGACGTTCACGCTTCCCGCCACGGGGACCCGGGCATCGCCGGCGGTGCTTACCGTGATCGGGCCCGACAAGTCGGGATGATTGAATACGGTGAGCTCGATCTTGTCGCCGGGGGCGATATGCGCCGCGGCGAACGCCGCGGAACAGCCGAACGCCCACAAGGCGGTCGTCGCGAAAACGGCTCGAATGCGACCTCCGCTGGAGTTCAAGCGATGAAGCATTCGTCGGTCTCCTGTTGGTCGGCGTTCGGCGCGCAACCGATTGTCGAAGCAAACGCCGGTAGCGGCTGACCCGGCTCTTTCGGGCCGCGGCCGGACGGCACGAAGCGGCGGAGGTCTATCGTGCGCCTGCGCGCCGCCACGCGCGCAATCGCATCGGCGAAAACTTGGAAGGCCTGCTGGGCGTCGAGCGAACCCGCTGCGCGCCGGGCTTGCAGCCCTTCCCGCAAGCGCCTTTCGGGATCGTCGAGATAGGCCCGGATCGCCGCGGCGAACGCTGCGTCATCGCCCGCCGGAACATGCGATGCACCGCCATGCTGCTCGAAAATCTCGCAGACGCCCGCGTCGTCGAAACAGACGACGGGAACGCCGGACGCCAACGCCTCGAGCGACGTGCGACCGAACGGCTCACGCACCGAGCAATTGCAGGCGACATCTATTGCGGCATACACGGCTCGCATATCCTCTTGCCACGGAACAAAGTGTATCCGATTACCGAGGCTCCGTTCCGTGATCGCGATTCGGAGCTCGTCAACATAGGCGCTATCGCAACCGAAAATCGGACTACCGACGATACAGAAGTGGGCGTCGATTTGTTGGAGAACGACGTTCGCGATGCGAATAAATCGGTCCTGGCCTTTCCAGCGCGCGATTCGTCCAACCATCGCGACGACCGGCAACCCATCGTCGGGTATGCCGAGAGCCGCGCGTGACGCGCGACGGTCGGGCAGCTCAGCGAACGCCGCGACGTCGATCGCCGCGTACACGACGCTGGTGGACGGCAGCGCCAAGTGCGCTTTGACGGCCTTCGAACAGGTCAGCCGCTCCGCAGCACAAAGGCCGCTAATCGTGCGCAACAGCGCGCGCGACCGGTCTTCAACGATATCGTGAATGTAGTTGAGGCACGGGATGCCGGCAATTTTCGCCGCGATACTTCCGACGACGTGCGCTTTCATGGAATTCGAAAGCACGACGTCGGGCCGGGCATCACGCAATCGATTCGCCAGCCGCAACGTGACAGCGACGCTGTCTCGGGCGGCGCTCAGCGGCAGGCCGCCACGCTCGGCGGCCGCGACGCGATCCGACATTTGAACGATCGTCACCGCCTCGGACCGCCTCCGAATCGAATCGGCGAACTCCCCGTCGGAGAGAAAGTACCAGCTGCGCTCGACGTCGGCCGGCAGGCACTTTACGAAGTGCATCAGCGCGTGCTCCGCACCGGATGCCTTGCCGCCTTGCTGCGAGACGATTGCGAGACGCACTAGGACCCGACGAGCTCAAGCCGGCGCGCTGCCGTTTCGCCGTGCGCGTCGCGACTAAGCGTTTCGCCGACGATCTGGCGAATATGCGCGATGAATCGATGCTTTGAGAACCGCTCGGCATGGCGCCGAATCGTTGCCGAATCGAACGATAGCCGCTCGAAGCGTTCGATTGCCCGCACGAGACTATCGACGGTTTGTTCGGCGAAGACGACGCCGCTGACACCGTCGTCGATCGTTTCGAGCGCTCCGCCGCGCGCATACGCGATGACCGGCCGGCCGCACGCGTTCATCTCGAGAGCGGTCATGCCGAAATCCTCGTATTGCGGAAACAGCAACGCCCGAGCCTCGCGCATGAGGGCAAGCAGCTTCGCGTCGCTGACCTTGCCTAAGAACGTGATCTGCGGATTCGGCGTCGCAAGCCGGTCGGTTCCGTCACCGACGATGACCAGCCGGCGTCCCAAGGCCTCCGTCGCCGCGATCGCGAGATCGATCCTTTTATAAGGTACGTTGCGCGCGGCTACCAAGTAGTAGTCGCCGACCCGCCCGCCGGGGGTGAAGCGGTCGGTATCGATGGGTGGATGCAGCACGACGCTGTCGCGCCGGTAGTGCTTCATGATGCGGGTGGCCGTATTCGCGCTGTTGGCGACAAACTGATCGACACGCGAGGCGGCATTGTAATCCCAGCCGCGCAGGTCGTGAAGCATTTGCTTGATCAACGGGCGCAGCGCACGCGGAGCTCGCTGGACCTCCTCGTGCGGACGCTCCCAGAGCGAACGCATCGGCGTGTGACAGTAGCAAATATGAGTCTGATCCGCGCTGCGCAGCACGCCCTTGGCCAAGGTGTGATGCGACGAGATGATGACGGAGAATTCCCGCAGGTCGAAGCTCTCGACCGCGTTGGGGTAGAACGGGATAAGCGCTTTGGCCAGACTCAGCGAGCCCGGGATCTTCCGCAGCCACGATTGCACGACGCGGCTTTCAATCGTCCGGGGTCCCCGGCGCGAATCGTAGAGAATTGTGAACACCGGTGCTTCGGGAAACGCTTCGGCCAGAGCTTCGACGACACGCTCGGCGCCGCCCGACTGCACCATCGTATCGGAGACGATCGCAACGCTGCGCGGACCGAACCAGGCGTCGGCCATCAATACGCCCCGCGTCCGAACAGAACCGCCGGCAACGTCGCCAGAATGATCTTCAAGTCGTAGAGCGGCGACCAGTTGTCCAAGTATTCGTGATCGAGGCGCATCCACTCGTCGAAGTCGATCGCCGAGCGGCCGGAAATCTGCCAAATGCATGTGATCCCGGGCTTGACTCGCAGCCGCCGGAACGCATACTCATCGTAGCCTTCGACCTCGCTCGGAAGCGGCGGACGCGGCCCGACGATCGACATGTGGCCCATCAAAACGCTCACCAGATTGGGGATTTCGTCGATGCTCAGCTTACGCAGCAAGCGGCCCACGAAGAACACGCGCGGGTCGCGTTTCATCTTGAACACCGGACCCGAAACTTCGCTCGCTCCTCGCAGCGCGTCCAGCGACTCGTGAGCATTAGGGCGCATGGTACGCAGCTTCAAAATCGTAAACCGCCGGCCATAGATACCGACTCGTTCCTGCGCGAAGAACGGTGAACCGGGCGAGCTCAGAACGATTGCGATCATCGAAACAACCAAGACCGGTGAAGTGCCGGCCAAAGCCACAACTGCGATCACCACGTCGAGCGCGCGCTTGGAGATGATCCACGAACGCGGCACAAAGCGCTCCGAGCGAGAGCGCCAAGACGTGCTTTCTACATCCGTTTGCGTCGGTACGCACGGGTCGGTACTCTGCTGCATCTGTTCCCGCGAACTAGGAAGAACGGTACTCATTTTTAGGTCCTTAAGCGGCGCCGTGGTGAGAATCGCTAAATTCGGAGCGAAGTCACTTGCTTAGAGAGCTTATATGTTAAGTTCACATCAACTCCAAGTTCACCTCGACGCCACTATCTTCTTTGGAATGAGCGCTTTTGTGCAAGGCGCTCAAGCTGACAAGCGTTACGCTTAGGACTATGGATGTGCAGCATGCTCAAATGCAAGCTAGATTATGGTGAATAAGGTATGAACGTTGCGACCAATCCACGCCCCGAAATTCCCTTTCTTCTCGAAGATGACGAATGTTTAGAAAGACTGCGCTTAGCTGAGCATCGACGCCCAGTGACCAGAGCGCCAGCTGGGATAATTTTCCAACAGCTCTATGCCCGTACAGACACCGAATTCAGATCAATCCGGAAGAGCATCTCATTTCGTCTGATGAGAGCTACCGGTTCTAAGCACCTGATCGCCGCTCATTGAATTCCACCGGCTGTGCAGAACACACCGAGTACGCATGAGGAAACATGTCGTCTACGTTCGCATGAAGAACGATACCATGTTTCAGGGGGCGGGCTATGCCCAAAACTACCGCTATTCTTAGGTTCTTCTGACGCTTGACAACCTGATTTTCCGTCGCAAATCTACCCGTTTGGACATTGTTTTCAGGCGGTTAGGAACCGACAAGCTCTGCTTCAACATTCAGTTCGACGAATGCGGAACCCGAGCGGTTGCCAATGGTCATACGGCCAATTCAAATGACACGCATAACAGCCGCAGCTCTCAATCATTGCGGTGCGTGGCAACGTCCTGGGGCGTACTTTTTTACCCCGTTAACACATACCTTCCAGCTAAATACGTAAACGACAAAGCCGGGTCCAATACGGTACCATCGATTCGGGTGGTCATCGCTCGATATCTTGCAAGCAAAGATGCGATTTCGTACACGTTCGGCCAAACCGGTCGTCAATTATTGTTGCTTAGGCCGTACTTTTGGATCACATTGGCGCCCGCAGGAGACCTGGCATAGTCCAAAAGACCTGTTGCCACGGCGGCGCCCCGCGTGGATTCTGACTCGACCGCGATAGTCCAGGAATACGGATACCGCCCCGCCGCGATCGATTGCGCGCTGGGTTCCGGAAAAAGCGCCAGGGGCACGACTCGGGCCGCGCCGGCCTGACTGAATGCGACCAGGGCGATCGCATCACGGGCGCTGCGATCGGCTACGCCGCGCGTGACGTCGGCGCTTGTCCCACCGCGCCGGACGCCACGGTCTAACCCGACGCCCCAGAGCATCGACAAGGAGATGATCTTCGCGACGTCAGAATCGGCCGCAGGCAAGAGCGGGACGATCGCTCCGCGGCCGGTTCCCACCTGCGACCAATCCCGCAGGGATCCACCGAAAATCCCGCGGACCTGATCCTCCGTCAAGTGCCGGACCGAATTCGCCGCGTTGACGATCACCACGACGGCGTCATGGGCGATGACCGCGTCAGGTGCGGCTCCGGCCGTCGTAAAGCGGACGTCGCACGAACCCGTATCGGCAATGGCAAAGTGGTTTTCGGGCGTCCGGCTCTCGGCCGCGTACGCATGAACGAGGGCCGCCGCAAAGTCGCGGGAGCTTTCCGGCGCGCACACCACCTGAATATCGCTGCCGATGCGGATTCGGCCACCAAAGCCCCACGCCGCACCGAGAGCGGCGATCAGCAGTGCCGGGACGATCCAGAGCAGGCGCCGGCGGAACGTCGACGGCGGCGGACGACGATCGCGTTGCGCCGGCGGCAGACCCTCGTCGACNNCGTCGACAACCGGCGGCAGACCGGTGGGGATCGGCGAACCCGGCGGTCTTTCCGGTGTTTCGCTTTCCGGGTTCGGCCGCGCGGCCGGCGGCGCGTCGGCGGGCAACGCTGCGGCCTCTGCCGTCGGGTCTTTGATCGGTTCAACTTCGATGGGTTTGATTTCGTTGAGCTCGACCCGAACCGGCGCCGCGGACGCCGTCAGTATCGGATTTGGGGGGGGCGCCAGAACCCGCGCCGATTCGGGGGCCGTGAGGGCCTCGCCGCATTCGGGGCAGTACTCACCCGGTCCGCGATACCATGGAAGTTTTTCGCCGGCGATCGCCAGCGAACAGCCTTCGACGTTGGTGCAGAACGTCAAGCCTTCCGTGTTATCAATGGTGGACATGCATCCGGTAGCCGCCCTCCGTAAAGCGAAGGCCGGAATCGATAAGCGTCAGGGCAAGCGGGTTTCTCCGTCGCGGCAGCAGCCGCGGGCGCTCACCCAACGTGAAAGCCCCTGCAAGCCGCGAAGCGCCGATCGTTGCGCGGCGAACTCGGCGGCATCGCCGAAATGCCATCGTGACCCCCATACTAGCCGGATTTCACCCGCATGTTCATCTACGTTTTTCCCGCAGCATTCGCGCATTAGCGGACAGTCGTGTGAGTCGTTTCGCCCGTAAATCAGCTGGGTCATTTGCTTGCTCGTTAAGTGGCGCACATTTAATGCTGGTGCCTCATATGGCCTTGCGATACGGCCTTGCGGCACCCTGTATCCTGGCCGACGAAGCTCAAGTAAACCGCACTGCGCGAGCGATCGGGGTTAACATTTTTCAGCCGTCGCGCGATTGGCAGCTGCCTTCGCCGACCGCACGCCAGGACTATCGGCACCGCAGATGACGCCATCAGAGTCATGCCGGAATAGGGACGTGCTCATCGTTTAAGTCCAGCGGTCGCGACCCGTATCACGATTAGCGAACAATGAAAGTCGGTTCCCGACGTCGGCGGAACGTTTGGAATCGTGGTGCAGATCAATGGTTCGAGCAGAACGTGTCGGGAGTTCTCAACGAGATCGTGTTGTGCACGGGACTCTGACGCGAATGAACCTCTGACGAGCGAATTCGCTTGCAACGTTCGCAGCGTCTCGACGTACGGCGCGATCTGAAATAGGGGCCCTCCGCGCGAGTGGCAGGAGTTCGACGCGAGGTCGGGCACAAGCCGATGTCAGCACTCGACAACGCCGACCGCCAGACCTCCCAGCGACGTTTCTTTATACTTCGTCTGCATGTCGAGGCCGGTGCGATACATCACGTCGATCACCGCGTCGAGTGAAACGTGGTGCGGATCTTCCTCTTCCATCGCCATGCGTGCGGCGTGGATCGCGCGCACGGCGCCGACGGCGTTGCGTTCGATGCACGGGATCTGGACGAGGCCGCCAATCGGATCGCACGTCATACCCAAACTATGCTCCATTCCGATCTCCGCGGCGCTTTCGACGTGCGCGTTCGAACCACCGAGCGCGGCGACAAGTCCACCGGCCGCCATCGAACATGCGACGCCGACTTCGCCCTGGCAGCCGACTTCGGCCCCCGATATGGACGCGTTTTCTTTACACAGGGCACCGATCGCGGCGGCGGTCAGAAAATAGCGCAAACGCCCGTCGGTCGCTGCTTCGGCGGCGTACCGCTCGAAGTAGTGCGCGACGGCCGGAATGATGCCCGCGGCGCCGTTGGTCGGGGCGGTCACGACCCGGCCGCCGGCAGCGTTTTCTTCGTTCACGGCCATGGCCACGGCGTTCACGTAATCCATCGCGGCCAGCGGATTGGCGGCGTCGTCGCGCGCGCGAAGCTTGCGGTATAAGCGCGGCGCACGGCGCCGGACGTTGAGTCCGCCCGGAAGAATGCCGTCGGTCGCCAATCCGCGCGCGACACAACTCTGCATCACGCTCCAAATCGAATCGACGTAAGCACGAATCGCCGATTCCGGCCGAACCGCACGTTCGTTCGCCAAGACGATTTCCCAGATCAACAGGCCATGCGTTTCGCCCAGGCGCAGGAGTTCGCCGGCGGTGCCGAAGTGGTACGGCAGCGGGACCGCTTCAACCGTCGCGGTCCTCGACGCCGCGCCGGCACTCTCGATGAAGCCGCCGCCGACCGAGAAGTACGTTTCCTCATCGAGCAGCCCGCGTTCGCCCAACGCCCGGATGCGCAGCGCGTTCGAATGTCGAGGCAGCGTTTCGTGCGTGAGAAAAAGCAGATCGGTGGCCTCGACGAACGCGACCGGGTGCGTGCCGTTGAGATCGAGCGCGGCCCGCGCCCGGATCTCGCCGACGCGGCTCGCGGCGACATCGGGTTCCGTTCGATCCGGAGCGCGGCCTTCGAGGCCGAGCATCACGGCGCGGTCGGTGCCGTGACCACGGCCGGTCAGCGCGAGCGAACCGTAGAGATCGACCACGATGCGCCGCGTCGCGTCAATGCGTCCGTTTTCGGCAAGCCGCGCGGCAAACGCGCCCGCCGCGCGCATCGGGCCGACGGTGTGCGAACTCGACGGCCCGAGCCCAATTTTGAAGAGATCGAAAAGGCTCGTTCGCATCGTCCCGGGAGGTCTACGGGTCGAAAGCGCGGCGATCCCCCACGAACGCGCGGACGTTTCTTGGACGCTTGATCCGCTAGCATCGACTCGAGCAGACGGCGCGGCGTTTTCGGCGGCCCGGCGCGTTCGGCCGACGCACGCAGCACGAGCCTGGCCGATTCGGACGGAGCACAAAAGTAATGGAAGACAACGCCGCCTCAGCATCGGAGGATGCCCGCGACAGCAGCACGCTCGACGCGCTCGTCGCGCTGACCGCCTTCAACGGCGTCGTGATCGGCCTCGTGGCCTCGTGCTGCGCGGCGTTGTCGTCAGATGGCGTTCTGGGCCTCGTTGCCGCGTCGGGCGCGCTCGTCTGCGTCGCGCTGTGGCAGCGTCACCTTGTAGCTTGACGCTCCCACCCAGGTCGGGAGCCTGCGCGCGATCCCGCTAGGTCGGTAGAGGACCGAACGCAATGATCTTCTGCAGCAGGCCGAGCTTGGCGCGCGGCGCCGGCGAGCTGCCGGGATCAGCCGCCGGGACCCAGGGCCCCGCGCGGCTATCCCGCTGCACGCGCTCGATGGCCTGAAAAGTCGAGGCGATGTTCTTGTACATCAACCCATCCCGCTGCTGGCGGCAAGCCGGTCGAGCGTTGTTTGTTCGGCGCTGTGCCGGATTCGCGCACGAACGTCAAGGAAGGACTTCAGCTTCAGCGAGTTCGCGCGCTGCGCGTGCTGGATCACACGTTCGAGCGTTCCGTTCGGGTCGTGCGCGGAGCAAGGGCAATGCGCGTCGTGCATCGGTTTACCTCAGGGCGACACCGGAGCGGTCAAGTCCGCCTCGCAACAATGGTATCGTCAAATTCATGCTCCCACTGGAGTCGCTCTCACGCGCCGTTTGTCACAAGACCGTTAGCCCAGGAGCCTTTCGGGCTTGCCCGACAGTCGACGACGGGCGGCTTGCGGCGCAGCCGCAAACGCGAATGGTCGACGAAGTCGACCCACTTGGCCCGGACCGCTCGCGTCACGCCGGATCGGCTCGCAAGCGGCGTTGAATTTACGGCTGAGACGCGGGCGAAACATCGAGCCCCAGGTCTCGCGTGCGGATCCGTTCGGCGAGGCGGATTCGGCGAACGGAGCGCGGACCAAGCGGCGGGCCGGGATCAGTGCCAAAAACGAGCGCGATCCCAGTCGCGGTCGCGGTAACCCGCGCGGTCCCAATCGTGCCGGCCAACGTACGCCGGCGCGTAGCGGGGTCCGTAATAGCGGGCTCCGGAGTAGCCGGGTCCGTAAGATCCGGGTCCGTACGCATAGCTTGGAGCGTACGCATAGACCGGCCCGACATATGCGACCGGCGGAGCCCATCCGACTCGCACCCATGCGCGATGCCAGCCGTCGCGGTCGTGCCAGCGATGCCAATGATACGGCGGCGGCGCGACGTATCCGCCGCCGAAGCCGACCGCGACGATCACGCCGGCCTGTGCCGGTTGCGCGCTAGCGGCGACGGTACCGGCGATACCCGTTGCGAGGAGCAACCCGAGGGCCGCTTTGGGAAGTGCCTTCAGCAGAGTTTTCATGTCGAGATAACGCCGTGCGCCGATTCCCCGGTCTTAAAGACAGATGTAGGTTTGCTGGCAATCTGCTCGTAAGCGTGGGCGCCGGTCCGAACGCCGCCGCCGCTGGGCAAGCGCGAAGGACTGGGCGAAGCCCAATTCACTAGCGCGCGGCCACGGCGCTTTTTAGGCGTGCTTCGCCCGCCGCTGCTTGCGCCGCGAGGTCGTCGAAGGTGGCCAATTCCGCCGCGGTGGGACGCGCGTAGGCCGACTCGAGTTCGTTGGCCAGAAACGCGAGGTGCGAACGCAGCTTGTCCTCGTGCAACACGTCGCCTTCGCTCGAATGGATGTCGAATTGAACGAGATCGGCAACCGCGGCCGCGACGCGGCCGCGCTGCGGCGGGGGAAGTTTAAGCGCGGCCACGCGCGCCGCGTTGATCGTCGCATCGAGGTTGTCGAGCGTCGCGTGAATGCGCATTTCTAGCGCGAGCCGCGCGTCGAGGTCGGCGGGCGTCGCGTGCAGGCGCGGATCGAGCTTCACGTGCAGCGGCTGCACCAGCTCCCGTCCGCCGTATCGCAGCACGATGGTGTAATCGCCCGGAACGATCGTCGGGCCGTCGACGCTTGCGCTGTAGTTGTCGGCCTCGGGTTCTTTAAAGCCTTTGACATCGGTTGCCGGCGGATAGCGCAGATCCCAGGCGAAGCGATTCATGCCCGGCTCGATCCCCGTCGCTTCATGCACGTCGAGCGCGCGACGCTGGATCGCGTTCATTTCGTAGCGGATCTCCGGCGCGACTTTTTCCTCGTGCTTCGGCTTGACGTGCAGCGCGAACGTGCGAATGACGGCGCCGCGGGCGTCCGCGAACGCCAGCGTGACCGGCGTTCGCGCGTTGTAGTCCGCCGGCAGGTTGAAGTAGACCGTCGCCCCGTACTGCGGATTTTTTCCGGTATCCAAGTTCGGGGTCACGGCCGCACCGTAGGCATGCGATAACCACGCCGTCTCGGGCGCGAAGAGCCGAACCGCGGCGCCGCTCGGCGGAGCGTCGTCGCGCGCGAGCGCTTCGAGCAACGCCAAATTATCGAGAATCCAAAACGCGCGGCCGTGGGTAGCCGCGGTAACTTCGCCTTGACGCGCGTCGACGGCGATATCGCGCACCTGGACCCCGGGCAAGCGCAGCGTCAACGGTTGCCAAAGCTCGCCGCCGTTGAAGCTGACATAGACCGTGCTGCGCGTTCCCGCGAAGAGCAGCCGCGGTTCGCGCGGATCTTGCCGCACGACGAACACATACTGATCGGCGGGAATGCCGCGCGTCAGCGTGGTCCAATGCGCGCCGTAGTCCGTTGTCATGTACGCGTAGGGATGAAAATCATCCCACATGTAGCGTGAAGCGGTGAGGTACGCGGTCCCCGCCGCGGTGTGCGACGCCTCGATGGAACTGATCTGCGCCCATTGCGGGAGCTGCGGCGGCGTCACGAGCGTCCAGGACGTCCCGTGATTCGTCGTAACGTGCACGAGGCCGTCGGCCGATCCCGCCCACAGCACATCGCCGTTGAGCGGAGAAACCGCCAGCGAGGCGACGTCGGGGAACGTTTCGGCGCCCGTCTGATCGAGATCGATCGGCCCGCCGCTGGGCCCTTCGGTCGATTTGTCGTTGCGCGTGAGATCGGGACTGATGATCTTCCACGTCTGGCCACCATCGGTGCTCGAGAAAACGTTCTGCGCCGATTCGAGCAGTTCACGATCGTTCGCGCGCGAGAACAGAACCGGGTGCGTCCAGCCGAAGCGATATTTGGTCTCGCGCGCGGAGGCGCCCGAAAGGTAGGTTGGCCAGGGGCTGACGTTGTGCGCTTCGCCGACGCTGTCGTCTTGACGTATGAGCGCACTGTAGTAGGCGGCGCCGTACGTCACGTCGGGATGATCGGGTTCGGGCGCGACGTAGGTGCTTTCGCCCGATGCGACCGGTCGCCAATCGCCAAGCGCGATCGAGCCATTCGCCGTCGCGCTGGGCCCCTCGAAGGCACCCTCGTCTTGTGAGGCGCCGTAGACATGAAACGGAAATTGCCGGTCGAGCGCGACGTGATAGAACTGGCCGGTGGGCTGATTGTCTTCGCTGCTCCAGGTTTTCCCGCCGTCGGTGGAAACGGTGGCCCCGCCGTCATCGCCTTCGAGCATGATCTTGGGGTTGTGCGGGTTGATCCAGATGATGTGATGGTCGCCATGGTAGGCCGCGTAGAAGAGTGACTTCCACGTTCCACCGCCGTCGGTGGTTTTCCACACGTCGTCGACTTGCGGCGCGAACGCGACCTTGGCGTTGGTCGGGTCGACGTAGATCGACATGTAGTAAAAGGCGCGCTGACGGAGCTTCATCTGCGCGTTGACGCGTTTCCACGTAGCGCCGCCGTCGGCCGAACGGAACACGCCGCCGTCGTGCGCCTGCACGATGGCGTACACCACCCGCGGATCGCTTGCGGCGACCGCGACGCCCATGCGTCCGAGCAGCCCGTGCGCGAAGCCCGGGTTCTTCGAGATTGCGGTCCAATGCGCGCCGTCGTCGCTCGTTTTGTACAGGCCGCTGCCGGGACCGCCGCTGGTCAGCTTCCACGGCACGCGCTGCGCCTGCCACATCGCCGCGTACAGCACGTGCGGATTGGTCGGATCCATCACGAGGTCGATCGCGCCCGTCCGCTCGTCGACGAACAAGATGTTCTTCCAGGTCCGCCCGCCGTCGGTGGTCTTGAAGACGCCGCGTTCGGGATTGGGCTTGAAGACGTGACCCATCGACGCGGCATACACGATGCTGGGATCGTGTGGATCGACGGCCAGTGCCGACGTTGTATGCGTTTGCGCAAGGCCCGCATAGTGCCAGGTGCGCCCGGCGTTCACCGTCTTGTAGATGCCGTCGCCGGTATCGAAGTCGCCGCGAATGTCGCTCTCGCCGCTGCCGGCGTAGAGAATCTTGGGATTCGAAGGCGCGACCGCGAGCGCGCCGATCGATTGCGCCGTCAGCGGAATTTTGCCATCGCTGATGTTCGTCCACTCGTTGCCGTAGTCGGTGCTGCGCCAAACGCCGCCCTCAACGCCGCCGAAATAAAATAGGTTCGGTTCGCTCGGCACGCCGGCGACCGCGACCACGCGGCCACCGATGAACGGCCCGATGTTGCGCCAAGCCAACCTGCTGATGAGGTGCTGCTGGGTGGGAACCGGATCGCCCGCGGCGTGCGCGGTAAACGGCGACATCGCCAGCAGCGACGCAAACAGAAGGACACGAACGCTTCTCATGGGACTCCTTGGGGTCGGCACGCCTACGCTTCGATCGTGCGCGCCGGCAGCACGCGACGATAGGCGTGACTATCTCGGCGACAGCTCCGGTCGACGAACGAAAGTTTGCGCTTGACCGCCGTGAATCCGCTCGACATTCGGCGCCAAAGAACGGCTCGGAAACCACCCGCCCTTCGGGGCCGGACGTCGCGCCGTAAACTCGAGTCGGATTGGCTTTGCGATTCCCGGGAAGGAGCCGCGGGGCGCCAAAGGCGCTAAGCGCTAACGATTGAGTTTGGCGCAGGCTTCCGCGAGCGACGCCGCGCTGGTCGCATCGCGCACGTCAACGACATAATTCGAGCGAACCTTCTCGAGCGGCAAGGAAACGATCGTCGACGACATCGACGCGCGCGATTGATTGAAATTCGTCGGCGCAAGCGCGACATCCGCGCTAGCGGCTTCGCGGTTGTTGCTGCAGTCGCTGCCCGGGTGCAGGAAGAGCCGGTACTTTCCGGTCGTCGGGATGCGCACCACGATGCGCGTTTTCGAGCGTCCGATCACATAGATGCTGACGTCGCCGGTGACGCTCGATCCGTTGCGCGCCTCCAGCGTGACCTTCTTGGCGGCGCGTGTCGCATCGGCGGCGGCCTTCACCGACGTCGGCGACGGCGACGACTGCGCGCCGGCAACCGACACCGCGCAGATCGTCGCTAGAGCCGCGGCGCACGCGCCGACCGATACGAATCGCATCCTGCTAAGCTACGACGCGGGCGCCCGAAGCCTTTTCGCGTTTGACCGAAGCCCTGTTGCGTTACTTGTCGTAGGCCGGAGCGGACGCTTGGTGCTCGCTCGACGCAACGTGAACGCTGGTGCCGACGAACGCGCTCATGATCGTTTTCTCATCGATCGTCTTTTCGCGGCCGTGCGCGAGATTATGGCCGAATAGCCCGCCGATCCCCAATGTTGCAAAGCCGATGATCGTGGCCGTCGACGATGCGCCTTTGCGATCTTCCTCGCTCTGCTTCTGCGACGCCGCGGAGAGGCGCACGCGGCCGCCGTCCATTGAATACACATAGTCGAAGACCAGCGCGAGCGCACCCGAGTGCCCGTTACCGCCGGCGGTATCGGCTTGTGCGACGTGGCCTTCCCCGCCCGCGCCCTTTTGAAAGACGACCATCCCGTTGACGGCGACGTCATCGGCGACTTGGATCTGGAACGTTTGGTCGGGCTTAGCCGTGCCCGACGACAACGTCCCCACGATGTGCACCGGAATCGCGGTGCCGGCCGGGACGAGTATGCGGTGCGGCGCTCCGGCTTCGGCAACGATGCGCGGCGCCGCATCGGCGCCGGCAAGGCGCGGTCCGTTGGACGGAATGTCGGCAGCGAGCGACGCCGTCGGCAGGGCAACGCTCAAAAGAACCATAGATAGGGCCGGCGACTTCAGGATCACGGTCTTCTCCTCTCCGGGTGGACTGCTCCGAGTGTCGGTGGACTGCTCCTGAGGAAATCGGTTCGCGGCAGCGCCGTTCCCGCATGCAGCTTGGGTCGCCGTTTTCGCTTCCCGCACGGTCGCGAGTCAGCGGCGGCTGTACAACTATGTGTTCCTCGCGACCGGGCGTTGGGATCGTTGCTAGCCGGCTGGCTCTGCCAACGCGGCGGAGCGCCGTGGGCGTTCGCCGCCGACGGCGCGGCCGCGCTGGCGATGGCTCTCGTGGGCCTGCTGCTGCGCCCCTGGCCGATGCCGACCGGAGCGGTGGCGGCGCGCAAGCGGCCGCTGCGCGCCAGCCGCGTCGTTGGCCGGTCCTGACCCGGCGAACTACCTGCGGTCGCGACGCGGCTAGCCGACCAGTTCGATCCGGTTGCCGAACGGGTCATCGACATAGGCGTGTCGTGCGCCGTCCTCAAACGTGCCCGCAAGCGTGACGGCGCAGCCGGCGACTTCCAACCGCGTCAAGAGAGCATCGAGGTCGGCGCAGCGCAGCGCCGGATGGGCCTTTCGCGCGGGCGTGAACGCGGGATCCACCCCGAGGTGCAACTGTACGGGGCCGCTGGAAAACCAGGCGCCTCCGCGCGCGCGCAGATCGGCAGGCCGTTCAAGCTCGGTCATGCCGAGCACGCCGGCGTAAAAAGCGCGCGCGCGGTCTTCGTCCTCGGCGGGCATCGAGAGCTGAACGTGGTCGTACGAAAGAAATGGCGGCACGATCAAATCTTCTTACCGGCGGCGCCGGCATCCGCCCGGGAACCGCCGGCGTTCCGCCCGCAGCCGTCGAATGCCCAGCGCCATCTGCGGCGGTATCGCGCGGATCGGCGACTATGGCGTCGCCGGCGGATGGTCGGCGTAGCGCTCCCAATGCGCGGTCAATTCGTTGACCGCGGTGCTGCCGACGCGATACGCCGCTTCGAGTGCTTCGAGATACGCCGACTCACCGTTCTTGGACGCATCGCCGGCGAGCAGACCGGCCGCGTCGCCGCCGTCGCCGGGCTGCGTGTAATCGCTGGCCGTGCGCAAAACCATGACGCGGCGAACGTCAACCCGCGCAGCGTGCGCGAGAAACGTGAGCGCTTGCATGATCCCGGCGTCTTCTTCGGCCGTCATGACGAACGTGCCGTTGCCGCCGGTCCAGTATGGCACCCAGCGTTCGGCCCAGGCATTCATCGACGGTCCGACCCAATAGCGGTCGCCGCACAAGCTATCGCCGCGCAGAACGTAGGGTGGGCGCCGCGCGTTGGGAAACCGCGCGTAGCGCGCGCGAATATGTCGCAGGTTCGCGGTGTCGGCGAGCGGGACGGACGCCGTCAGCGCATAGGCCCAGCTGGCCAAACCGGCATTGAGCGCGTACGCGTTCACGCCGTGGATCGAATCGGCGTCCGGCGCGGGCGGCGCGAACGGCGTTGCGCGATTGAACGGCACGATCCCCGTCGGCCAGGTCCGCGGGATGTCACGCGCATCCACCTCGAAGCCAAGATCGGCGTTGACCACCCAGTTGGCCCACGCCGCCGACCCGACCGACGCCGCTTTGGGATCGACCCCGGCGATCCCCGCGATCACCCAATAGGCGTGCGACAGATCGAAACGCTCGTCCAAGCCGAGCGCCATGACCGACGCGGCGCCGCGCTCGGCGCCTTCGCCGGTGACGATGCCCAGGATGCCGCGCGCCGGATCGTAGCGCAAGCTCCGATAGCCTTGGGGGAACGCGACGACGCTCGGCAGCGGAAGGCGCTCAACCCAGAACTGGAATTCGCCGGGGACGTCGCCCGTGTCGGCACCCGGCTCGAAGGTCGTCACCACGACGACACGGATCGGCAGCGGGGCCGCGCGCACGCCTGGCAGCGACGCTGCGCTGGACGCCGGCGGAGCCGGCTGAGCGTTCGCCGCGGGCGCGCTGCGGTAAAGCGCAAAAGCGCAGCAGAAAAGCGCAAAAGCGCAAACGATCGCGCGGATGCCATCCGCCGGGGAGCGTTTCACCGTCGATACGTTCGCAACGCGGCGCACGGACGCCTTAGCCGATCGTCGAAGCGATGCGGCGTTGAATTCGCGCGTGACGAATCGGCGGCTGCGACCCGTCGAGGCATTCGATTCTACGCCTCCGAATGCGCCCGCCATGAGATGGCGTCTCGCGGTTGGAGCGGGATCCGTGGCGATCGCGGCGGTCGGCGCGATCGCCCTCGGGTCGATGGCGGTCGGTGCGCGCGCGGCCGGAGCGGTCGCCATCGGCCGCCTCGGTGTCGGGCGCGCGCGCTTCGAGCAGCTCGAAATCGACGAACTCATCGTTCGCAAACTCACCGTCCTCGACCGCGAAACTCCGCCCCCCGCCGCCTAACGCCGCGGTCGACGGTGCGCGTCCTCCAAACCGTTCGCGGCTACCGCGCGGCTTGGCTCAGCAGCGACGTCGTCGCCGGCGTCATGCTGGTCGGAACAAGCGCAGACCGATGAACATGACCGGTTCGCAAATGCTGCAATCCGCAATTACCGAATTGCGCGCGCGCGGGATCGACGTTGCACTCGCGCGGCTCATCGTGCCGCATGCGCAGAAGCAGCGCAACGATCCGGGGTCATCGCGCTCCTCGGTCCGGATCACGTGTACTTGTCGGTGGGCTCTTTCGCGGGTGATGCCGGCGATGCGCGCGAATCGGCATGCGCAGCGCCGTCATTCTCGGGGAAACGCCCATGCACAACGAATCGTTCACGTCGGCCGCCGCGCCGCACAGCGAGCCGATCGTCGCGGTCTTCGATACAAAAACCATGGCGCTGCGCACCGTCGCCGAACTCAACGCCGCGCAGTTCGGCGACATCTGGCTGGGCGTCGTGCGCGGTGAGGCGGATACCGGCGAAACGCTCGTCGCCGACGAGCGCGGTGAATCGCTGCTCTATCATGCCTTGGTCGATCGCGGGACCGCCGCCGTCCAGGCGCGGCGCTTCGACGGAATCTTGCCGCCGGGCAGCGCCGTGATGTCGCTGCGTGCGCCCGCGAAGATCGAGCACGCGGTCCGGATCATCGAAATCTCGGGCGGCCACATCGAACTCTAGAGGACCGACTACGTCGGTCCGTCGCGTTGCTCGCCTGATGCCGTATCGGTCGCGTCCGCCGGCTACACTGAGGAGCCGGTCGGGCGGTGGGCTGATTTCGCGTTAGTGCGAGTGGAACTGCCGGAGCAGACGCGCTGCGCCGTGCAGCAGACGCGACGTACGCACCGTCCCTTGGACCGCCTGGGGCACACGAGCCGGGTGCAATTGCTCCGGAAAAAACATATACTTGGGCGACCAGCGCCGCCGGCCGAACGTCACATACACATTGTCGCCCACGAAGTACGCGATGCGGCCGACGGCGCCGTAGCGCTTGTTCAAGGCATCGATTACTTCGACGAAATCGCCGGCGTTGCTCGGCCCCGCGGTGCGAAGAGTCGGTCTAGATTCCATTGATCGTCGCGCTTACGCGGCGGGGGCTTTCGTGCAGCCAGGTCGAGCATTGCATGGTACGGCAACCTAGGAGTAATGCGTTTGATATTCTATCGGCGAAAACGATCCCCAGCCGCCATTTCGTCCGGGTAGCATCGCGCAACGGTGCTGCCGGCGCGGCGGCCCCGGTTTTTAGCCGGCGAATCCCGTGCGGTCGGTAAAGTTTTGTGCGAGTTCGCGCACGCCAAAATTGACGTTCGGCGCCATGTTGACAAAGCGCGAACCGTCGATCTCGAGCAGCAGCAGCACGCGGATGCCTTCAAGTGACCGTAAAATCGCCGCGGCGGCTTCGGCCGGCGAGCGGTTTTCCCGGCTGTCGCGCAAGGTCATGCGGATCGTGCACATGCCGTCGGCGGCCGGATGCAGCGTCGAACCATCGAACGTCGCGATTGCGCCGTCAAGCCCGGCATCCGATACGCTCCAGAATGCCAATTCCTTGCACGCCAAGAAAAATTCGCGCGTTTTGGTCGGAACGGTCATCGATGGTCGAGCGTTAAAAAGCCTTGACACTCGATAAAAAAGGCGGTGCAATTGCGAGATTCGTTGCGACATGTAAAATTCTTCATCCGGTAAGCGAGTGCGGAGTCGTGCGCGCACGCTACGCAATCGGCGTAACGTCAGCGTTATACCCTACTCGTCATCGGCACGAACATAAAAGTTCTTTGAACAGCGCCTTCGTCAGCTACGCGAACGTTGGGGCTTCTCCACCCGACACGTTTTAGGAGGTCACGCGCGCAACGGCGAGGTTGTCAATGAGCCGCGTGCGGCCCAGGAGAGCTGCGGCAAAAAGCCGAGCACCCGGCCGGATCGCGACGAGCGTTTCGAGCGTGTCGCCCGCGGCGAGCGTCACGTAGTCGACACCGTCGAAGCCGGCGGCCAAAAGCCGCTCGCGGCCGGCAGCCACCGCCGCCGGCGCAGCGTCGCCCGCACCGAGCCGGTCGCGAACCCAGCCCAGCGTCTCGTAAAGCCGCGGCGCGATCGCCCGCTGGCGTGCATCGAGGCGGACGTTGCGCGATGACAACGCCAAGCCGTCGGCCTCGCGGACGATCGGCACCCCGGCGATCCGCACCGGGACATTCAAGTCGTGCACGAGGCGCTTGACAATCGTGAGCTGCTGATAGTCTTTTTCGCCGAAGTAAGCCGCATCGGGTTGCGCGATCATGAAGAGCCGCAGCACGATCGTCGCGACCCCGTCGAAGTGGCCCGGGCGCGATTCACCGCACAACGCGTTCGCCAGCCGGGTGACGGAAACGCGCGTCGACGCGTCGTTCAGCGAGCCGCTGCTGTCGGGAAACATCTCGCGAACGTCGGGGGCGAACACCGCATCGCAGACGTGGTCGCGCAACACGGCGAAATCGCGCGCGTCGTCGCGCGGATAGGTCGCGAAATCCTCACCCGGCCCGAACTGCAGCGGATTCACGAAAAGCGTCGCGAGGACGCGATCGTTTTCGGCGCGGGCACGCTCCACGAGGGCCAGATGACCGGCATGCAGCCAGCCCATCGTCGGCACCAAGCCCACCGAATGCCCCTGCGAACGCCAGCGGACCACGACCGTGCGGGCTTCGCCGATCGTCCGGGCGATGGTCAAGGTTTGGGGTTGAATCACTCCAGGTTCTCCATCTGAGGGGCCCATCTGAAGGGGGCCCGGCTGCGCGAGGACGTTGGAACTCGTTTTCACGCCGGAAGCGGAAACTGGCGCCTGCGTCCAAAGGTAGTGAACAGCATGGTCACACGATTTTGATGCAAAAGCGCCCGCGCTCGGCCGAGATTCGCAATCGGAAGGGCATGCCGTTCGCCACCGTCACGGCCTACGACGTCAGCTTTTGTGAAGCCATCGAAGCCGCCGGCATCGACGTGGTCCTGGTGGGTGACTCGCTGGGCAACGTGATCTTGGGTTACGACTCGACCGTGCACGTGACGCTCGACGATATGGCCCGTCACGGGGCGGCCGTCGCGCGCGCCGCCGTTCGCAGTCACGTGATCATCGACATGCCGTTCATGTCGTATGAGGTCAGCGACGAGGAGGCAATCCGCAACGCGGGGGTGCTCGTCCGCGCCGGGGCCTCGTCGGTTAAGCTCGAAGGCGCGGCGCACGCGCGCCGGATCGCGGCGATCGTCGCGGCCGGCATCCCGGTCGTGGCCCATATCGGCGTGGTGCCGCAGACGGCCGCTCTGCACGAGGGCTTTCGCAAACAACGGAACCGGGCCGAACTGCTCGCCGACGCGCGGGTGGTGACCGAGGCCGGTGCGTTCGCCGTCGTGCTCGAAATGATCGAGGGCGAAGTCGCCGGCGAGATCACGCGCGACATCGCGATCCCGACCATCGGTATCGGCAGCGGCCCGCAGTGCGACGCCCAAATCCTGGTGCTCAACGATCTCCTGGGCCTCACCCGCAACCCGCCGCCCTTCGCGCGCCCGTATGCGGACCTGCGCGGGGCGGCGACCGACGCGCTGCGGCGCTATGCCGACGAGGTCCGCTCCGGCCGTTTCGAGCGCGAGCCGGTCGTGCTTCTTCCGACGGCCGAACCGCCGCGCCGCGGCTAACCATTCGGCACGACGAACTGCGCAGAAGCTTACGCGTTTGGACGTACGCTTAAGGACCTTGCGGCAATAGCCGACGCTTAGTCTATGCGTTTGGGGCCCGATCGACGAGAAGTTCCCGCCCACATTCCGGCGGCTTTGCGGTGACGAGCATCGACCTCATGCGCAGAATCGCTTCCCTCGGCTTCGCCGCGGTGCTGCTTGCCTCTACCATTTTTGCCGTCGGCGCCGCAGTCGTCACTCGGCAAGCGCTCCATAACGTGAGTGCCGCGAACGAACTCAACGATCTGTATCAAGAAGCGCGCTACAGCGTTGGTGCCGAAGAGTCGCTCGAACGAAAATATCGCCTCGAACCAAGCCTGGAGGTACGACAGGCGCATTCAGCTGCTGAACGGTCGCTGGAAACAGCTATTCGCGAAGCCGCGAGTGCCGGCGATGCCTTGGACCGGTCACGCGATGGAACGATATTGCAAGCGCATGCCGGCTACGTCTTGGCCACGCAATTGATGTTCACGGCGGTCGACGCGCACCGCCCAGCGCTCGTGCTTTCGCTCGATCACAATAAGGCCGATCCGGCCTTCGATGTCGTCCAAGCGAACGTGTTCTCACGCGCGGCGCAGCAACGTGGCCTGACCAATACGATCATCGACCAGTTGAGCGCGATCCAGCGTGGCGTCATCGAGCTTACGATCCTCTTCTCATCTTTGAGCCTGGTCTTTCTCGGCGTGTATCTCTGGGTGTTGTCGTCATACCGCCGCCGGCTCGGTGAAGCGCACGACGTTGAGATCAAGTCGCTCGAAGCAGCAACATTGACCGACCACCTAACGGGCATCGGAAATCATCGCGCATATCAGGAGGATGTGCGTCTTGAATCGGCACACGCTAGGCGCCACAACGAAACGCTTTCGCTTGCTATCATCGATATCGATGATATGAAACTCGTCAACGATCAGAATGGGCACATGCACGGCGACGTCGTCCTGCGTGCGCTCGGATCTCTGTTGAGAAATGTGCGCGCCCACGATCGGGCCTACCGGCTGGGCGGCGACGAGTTTGGTTTACTTTTGCCAAGCACATCCGCGCCCGAAGCGGCTCTCCTTTTGGATCGCCTGCGTGAAGGGTCAAAAGAAGAGTTATCGGGCGCCACCATAAGCATTGGGATCGCTTCGCTTGGAGGATCGGCGTGCGATGCCGAGACGTTGCAAGCGCAGGCAGATGCAGCGCTATACGCCGCCAAACGCGCTGGACGTGACAGCGTGGCGTCCTTCGACGATCGCAGAGACGGCATGTGGCTGCTTTCGCCGATGAAGGTCCAACAGTTGCGGAGGCTCATCGCGGAGGAGGGCGTTACGATCGCGTTCCAACCGATTTGGGACGTCGAGCGCTGCACCATTCTCGCTTACGAGGCTTTGGCTCGACCGGCGATGCAGTACGGCTTCGATGGGCCTCAGGACGTATTCGATCTTGCCGAGCGGATCGGCCGCGCTCACGAAATCGATGCCGTGTGCCGCCGTGCGGCCCTCAAGCGCGCCCAAGACATTCCAGCCGGCGTCTTGCTCTTCCTCAACGTGTCACCGCAGTCGCTCGACCGTGGACGCTTCAACACGACCCAGTTCTACGCTGAAGTCGCCGCCGCGGGGCTAACGCCGGAGCAAGTCGTCATCGAAATCACCGAACGATGCGTTGCAGAACTCGCCGTCGTCGTTCGTGCGGCCAAAGAATTGCAAGCAATGGGATTTCGCCTCGCGCTCGACGATACGGGCGCCGGGAATGCCGGGCTTGAGATGTTGAGTCAGCTACCGGTCGATTTTGTCAAAATCGACCGACAGATTATCGTTCGGGCGCTCAGCGACAAGACCGCCCGCGGTGTGATGGCGGGGATTATTGCGATCGCGCGGGAGATCGGAGCATACGTCATTGCCGAGGGCATCGAAGATCTCAAGATGCTGGACCTAGCGTGCGGCAGTGCGAGTTCGCCCAAACAACAGCACGGCGTCCATGGGGTTCAAAGGTACCTCTTGCAGCGTCCGAGCGAACTGATCCCGGCGCTCGGCGATCAGTCCGCTACGATCGCTCTGCTGCGAACACGCGCTTCAAATGCGCTGACGAGCAGCGCTTAGGTGGGTCGACTTCGTCGACCCTTCGCGTTTGCGGCTGCGCCGCAAGCCGCCAGTCGTCGCCTGTCGGGCAAATCTCCACTGTTACGTCCGCGCTTCCCGCGCCTTGACGAGCCGCACGATCGTTTCGTTGTAGGGGGTCGGCACAGCGGCGCGCCGGCCGGTGGCCACGACGGCGCCGTTGATGAAATCGATCTCGGTTTTGGCGCCATTGTCAAGATCGAACAGCATGGAACTGCGCATCGCGGCCGTCTGCTCGACGATCGTGCGGACGTAGCTCCACGGATCGGAGAACGGCAGTTGGATGCGCACGGCACTGGCGACCGTTGCGGCTTCCTGCGCGAGCGAACGCGCGACTTCGCCGGCGTTGGGATCATCGAGCACGACGCCGTTGGGCCGATCGAGCAGGGCGGCGACCGGGTTGATCGCGGCGTTCGCGATGAGTTTGCCCCACAGGTGCGGGCGGATGTCGTAGACGGTCGATGCGGCGATGCCGACGTCGTCGAGCATGCGCGCGATCCGGTTGCACGTTTCGGGCGACGCGCCGCCGCTGCCGAGCACGGTTTTCCCCTCGCCGACCGGCATCGCCGCGCCGGCCGCGAGCGTCAGCGACGACTCGGTGGTCGCGCCGAGCACCAGCGCAATGTGACCGCCCAACGCCGCTTTGATCGCTTCCTCGTTGCCGATTCCGTTTTGCAGCGAGACGATCGCCGCGGAGGGATTAAGCTCGCCCACGAACGGCCGCAGCGCGCGCAGCGTGTCGGTCGCGCGCACGAAGATGAACAGCGCGCCAACGCCGAAGAGATCGCGCGGATCGCTCGTCGCCGCGACCTTGCGGCCGTCGCCCGCACCCAAGCGCAAGCCGTCGCGTTTGATCGTGGCGACGATCTCGCGCCGCACGTCGAGCATCGTGACCTCATTGGTGGCGGCAAGTTTAAACCCGAAGAGCGTGCCGATCGCGCCGGCGCCAATGATCCCGATTTTAATTGGCCACGACTCGCTGCATGAGTGTTCTCCTTACCAGTAGTACCGGAAGCCGCGCGCGTTGGCGGCGCGGATCTTGAAGAGCCCGATGAGCAGCACCCCGGCGCAGAACCCGCCGATATGCGCGAAGTACGCCGTGCCGCCCTGTTCGGTCGATACCTTATCGGAGAGGGCGCCGAAACCATGGACGAATTGCACCGCCGCCCACACGCCGATGACCAAAAACGCCGGCAGCCGCAGGAAGATCGGCAAGCAGCCGACGGGCACGATGGTGTTCACGTTGGCGCGCGGGAAATTTACGATGTAGGCGCCGAGCACGCCGGCAATCGCGCCCGACGCGCCGATCTCCGGGACGTGACTGCCGGGTCCGGTCGAAATCATCGCTAGGCCGCCCGCCAGCCCGCAGATCAGATAGAGCGCGAAAAACCGCACGTGGCCGCACAAATACTCGATATTCGGTCCGAACACGAACAAAAACAGCATGTTGAAGAAAATATGCAGGACGCTGCCGTGCAGGAACATCGACGTCACTAAGGTCAGTGCCGGAATCGCCGGGCTGGGCGGCGGCAACGCGATGTTGTTGGTGATGTCGAACGGTATCGCAGCGAGCGCGTTGATATACGCGTCGGTGTCGGGCGCAGCCACTTCGCGTCCGAACGCATACACGTTGAGCGCGATGAGGCCGTAGACGACGATCGGAAAAACCGGCAGCTTCCGCTCGTCGCTGTACGGGATCACTAGAACTGCAACTGCAGACCGAAAACCGTTCGCCGGCCGGAGTGCAGCACGTCGCGCTCACCGCCGAAGAGCTCGAAGCCCGGAACGACGTGCAGTGTCGCGTAGGGGTCGAGCGTGGGATGGCGCAGATCGTAGGCGCGCAACTCGAGGCCCAGCCCGCGCGGCCTGCCGTAGTCGGCCAACAGGCCAAGCCGTGAATAGAGCACGCCGCCGCCGACGCGAAAGGCGTCCCCCGGTCCGATCGACTGCAGCGCGGCGAAGTTGTACGACGACGTCCCGGCACCGCCGATGTCGTTGGCGCCGGTTAGCAGGCTGGTGCGGCCACGCGGCAGCAGGACCACGTTGATATCGCTTTGCGGGCCGCGATCGTTGGTCAACAAGGGCGAACTGAATCCGGCCGCGTTCTGCGCGTCGAGTTCGGCGACCCGAATCTGCACCGCGATGAGGCCGGCTGCGATCGATTGCAGCCGCGCGCGCAGCTTGGCGGGTCCCGCGCCCGGCGCCGGCGCTGGCGCGGGGTACGGCTTGCCCGACGCCGGCGGGATCGTCGCGCCCGGGATCGCCGCGGGCGGCGTGCCGTAGGGCGTCGCTCCCGCCGGTGACGGGACCGGTGTCGCCTTGGGATCGACGCCGTACACGTCGCTCGTGCCGCCCAGCTCCCCCAGGAGGCTATTGGCGCGCTGGGTCGTCGCATCGATGTTCGCAATCGTGTCGCGCAGTTGCGCTTGGGTCTGAGGGTTGCTCGTCACGGTGCGGAAATCGCCGACGAGTTGCGCGATGGTTTGCGAAGTCTGCGCGAGATAACGCGTCGTGTCGATGAGGTTGGCGCGCAACTGCGGATTCTTCGCGAGGTCGTGCAGTTGGTTCACCGTATCGTTGAGCGCCGCCGCCGAGTCGTTGAAGCTCGTGAGCAGCGTGACGACCTGCGGTTGCGCGACCTTGGCCAGGTCGTCCAAGCGCGCGGTGAGATCGACGATCCGCGAGGTTGTCGAGGACAGCGTTGCACCCAGCGGGCCTCGCAACGCATCAAGCGTGCGGGCCAGCTTTTGCACCTGCTCGTTGGTCGTGATCGAGAGTTCGTTGGCGTTGGTGAGCGCCGACTGCAGCGTGTTGAGCAGCGACGGTTCGCGCTTCTCGAGATCCGCGAGCAGCGTGTCGAGCCGGGTGACCTCACCCTGGCCCTGCTCGAGCAGATCAGTGAGCGTGGCCGGATTCGTGCCCAGCGGCTGCTGTTCGATGGGCGAAACTTCGTGCGGCAGCACGGCGACCGCGCCCGGCGGCGGCGTCGGCGCGGCCAAGCCCCCGGGCCGCGGCACCGGCGCTTTGGGCACGATCTCGAGCGTCGCGTCACCGGTGAGCGGCGCTTGAATGATGAAGCGCGCGTCGCGCGGGATGTCGACGTTGCCGTTGATCGCCAGGATGACGTCGACGGTGAAATCGGCGGGCAGCAGTTCGAGCGAATCGACGACGCCGACGTTGACGCCGCTTTCGTAGACGAGCGCACCGCGGTGAATGCCCGACGCCGATTTGAAGTGTACCCCGATCTTGTAGCGGCCGCCGGTCCCCAGATTGCTGAGCACGAAAAAGATGACGAACAACGCGAGAAGTCCGAGAATCGTGAAGAGGCCGACGATGGCTTGTCTGTTCATAGGCGGTGGCGCAACCGATGCTTAGATCGGGATCGGGCCGACCTCACTCCCTTGCAGGAATTGCTGCACGATCGGATTGGGCGAGCGCCGCAGTTCGTCGACGGTCCCGTACGCGATGATCGCTCCCTCGAAGAGCATCGCGACGTAATCGGCCATCATGTAAATCGAGCCCAAATCGTGCGACACGACGACCGCGGTTCCGTTCAGGCGGTCGCGCAATTTCTTGATCGTGTTGGTCAGGATGTGCGTGATGATCGGATCGAGCCCGGTCGTGGGTTCGTCGTAGAGCACGCACTGGGGATTGCTGATCACCGCGCGCGCGAACCCGGCCCGCTTAACCATGCCGCCCGAGAGTTCGCTGGGATAGCGGGACTCGACGTTGCCCAGACCGACGCTCTCGAGCGTTTCGGAAACGAGTTTGTCGATCTCCTCGCCGCTCATCTTGGTGTGCTCGCGCAACGGCAAGGCGACGTTCTCGCCGATCGTGAGCGAATCGAACAGCGCGGCGAACTGAAACGAAAAGCCGATCGTCTGCCGGATCGAGATCAAGTCGCGCTCGCGCAGCGTCGAGATCTCCTGGCCGCGCACGAAGACGCGCCCGGCGTCGGGCCGCTTGAGCCCGTTGAGGAGTCGCAAGATCGTCGATTTTCCGGCGCCCGACAGTCCGATGATGCAGGTGATCGCGCCGTCGACGATGTCGAGCGACAGATTCTGCATGACCACTTTGGGCCCGTAGCGGATGCTGACGTCTTCGAGCCGCGCCCAGACTTCAGGCATTTTGCCGAAACAAGATGTACGAGAGCGCGAAATTGAAGATGAAGATCAGGATGATCGAGGTGACCACGGCGCCGGTCGTCGCTTTGCCGACGCCGGCCGCTCCGCCGCGCGTGTTGAGGCCCTGATACGAGCCGATCGCGACGATGATCACCGCGAAGACCAGCGACTTGACGAGCCCGCGCACCACGTCGCCGAACGGCAGCGTGCTGCGCACCGAAGCCAGGAACGAATCGTAGGAAATATTGGCGTAGATGTTGGCGACGAGCATCCCGCCCAGCACCGAGATGATGTCGCCGAAAACCGTGAGAATCGGCAGCATCACGATGAGCGCGACCAGCCGCGGGACGACCAGCATGCGGATCGGTGAAAGGCCCAGCGATTGCAGCGCTTCGATTTGCTCCGTCACGACCATCGAACCGAACTCCGCGGCAATCGCCGCGCCGGCACGTCCCGCAACGACGACCGCGGTGAGCATCGGACCCAGTTCGCGAGCGGTGGTGAACGCGACGACGCCGCCGACGAGGTTGCCGATGCCGTACTGCACTGCCTGCACGGCGGATTCGAGCGAAAACACCATGCCGGTGAAGAGCGAGGTGAGCAGCACGATCGTCCACGAGTTGACGCCCAGCAGATACGCTTGGGAGAACGTTTCGTTGACCCGGATGCGCAGCCGGCCGATGAACGTCGCCGACTCGCCGATGAGATTCGCGACGCCGCCGGCATACTCGAGAAACGTCGCGGTATCGCGGCCGACGTCTTCGAGCGCGCTCATGTCGCGGCCAGTTCCGCGAGCGAGGAAAGGACGCCTTGCGTTGCTTCGAGGCGCCGGGCCGCGACGCCGCGCTCGGCGGTCAAATTAAATTGGCGTTGGTACAAGCGCCCGAGTTCCCGATCAACATACTTGAGCTGCGCTTGCGCTTCGCGATGGAAGCCCGAGAAATACCGTTCGACCGCGGCGAGATAGGCTCGCACCTGGGCGCCGTCGGGCTCGCCCGCGGCCAGGGCCCGCTCGATGTCGCGCTGCGCGCGAACCATCGCCCGGTCACGCAGGTAAAACGCGTTGACCGTCGCGACGAGTTCGCGCAGGCGACCGAAATCAGGCAACGTCGAGGGCAGCACGTTGATGAGCGAAGAGTTCGCGGATGCCGCTCTGGGCCAAATCCAAGAGCCCGTCGAGTTGCTCGCGGCTGAACGGCACGCCCTCGGCGGTCCCCTGCAGTTCGACGAACGCGCCGGCGTCGGTCATCGCGACGTTCATGTCGACTTCGGCCTTACTGTCTTCTTCATACGGTAAATCCAGCACCATCGTGCCGTCGACGATCCCGACCGACGTCGCCGCGATCATCCCGCGCAGCGGCCACTTCTTGGGATCGTTGCGGTCGAACGATTTGCGCAGCGCGAGCGCCAGCGCCACATACGCCCCGGTGATCGAAGCCGTGCGCGTCCCGCCGTCGGCCTGCAGCACGTCGCAGTCGACCCACAGCGTGCGCTCGCCCAGTTTCGAGAGATCGACGACGGCGCGCAGCGCGCGCCCGATGATGCGCTGGATCTCGTGTGTGCGGCCGCCGATTTTGCCTTTGGACGACTCGCGCTGGGTGCGCTCGCTGGTGGCGCGGGGCAGCATTGCGTATTCGGCGGTGATCCAGCCGCTGCCGCGCCCGCGCATCCACGGCGGCACTTTTTCGTCGACGGATGCGGCGCATAGCACGCGCGTATCGCCCACGCTCACGAGCGCGCTCCCCTCGGCGTACTTGAGATAGTTCGTCTCGATGCGCACCGGCCGCAACTCGGCGGGGCTGCGGCCGTCGGGTCGCACGAACGTCGTAGCGGTCATCGTGCCGTTTTAGCGCGAAAGGCCGCCTTGCCCTTTGCAGGGCAGCAGGGTTCCGGCTGCGCCGGAACCCGTGGCGTTCGGGCGCTTCGCGCCCGAGCCGCGGCGGGAGCAGGGTTCCGGCTGCGCCGGAACCCGTGGCGTTCGGCGCTGCGCGCCGAGCCGCGGGCGTACGGATATTCGCTAGGCTGCTATTTTAATTTATTCGACGGTGACCGTTTTTGCTAGGTTGCGGGGTTGGTCGACGTCTTTGCCGTCGATGTCGGCGATGTGATAGGCCAGGAGTTGGAGTGGGATGATGTTGACGATCGGCGAGAGCAACTCTTCGACCCGCGGCACGCGGATGATGTAGTCCGCCATGGCGGCGGCTTCTTCGTCGCCGTGATTGGCGATGATGATCAGCGGCGCTTCGCGGGCTTTGGCCTCGGCCAGATTGGAGAGCATCTTCTCGCGCACGCGCCCGTCGGTCACGATGCCGACCACCGGCGTGCGCGAATCGAGCAGCGCGATCGGGCCGTGCTTCATCTCGCCTGCGGCGTAGCCCTCGGCGTGGATGTACGAAATCTCCTTGAGCTTGAGCGCGCCTTCGAGCGCGGTCGGGAAGTTGACGTAGCGGCCGAGGAACAGCACCGAGCGCGCTTTGCGCAGCTTCTTGGCGATCTTCTTGATGTCTTCGCTGGTGTTGAGCACCACGTCGATCGATGCCGGCAGCAGCTTCGTTCCTTCGGCGATCGCCCGCAGCCGCTCGATCGGCGCCGAGCGCCGCACGCGCGCGAAATACAACGCGAACAGTATCGCCGCGATCGCCTGAGAGATGTAGGTTTTGGTCGCCGCGACGGAGATTTCCGGACCGCCGCGCGTGTACAGCGTGCCGTCGGCCAAGCGCGAGAGGTGCGAACCGACGACGTTGCAGATGCCCAAGATCGGCGCGCCGACGTCGCGCGCGACGCGGACGGCCTCGATGGTGTCGGCGGTTTCGCCCGATTGCGACATCGCGATGGTGAGCGTGCGCGGATCCATCGCGCGGTCGCCGTAACGGAACTCCGAGGCGAGCTCCATCTCGACGGGCAGCTTGCACAGCGCGCGCATCAGATACATGCCGACCATGCCGGCGTGGTACGCGGTGCCGCAGCCGGTGATCGAGATCTTGGTCATCGCGCGCAGCAGACCCTCATCGATCTTGAGCTCGGCGGCCAATTGCACGTCGCCGGATTCGTCGATGCGCCCGCTAAGCGTTTCCTTGATGACGCTGGGCTGCTCGAAGATCTCCTTGAGCATGAAATGCTTGTAGCCGGCTTTCTCGGCCGACGTCGCGTCCCAGGTGACTTGCTGGACCTCGCGCACGATCGGCTTGCCGTCGAAGGCGGTGAGCGCGTAGCCGTCGCGGGTGACTTCGACTACCTCGCCTTCTTCGAGCACGATGATCTTGCGCGTGTATTGCAGCATCGCCGGGATGTCCGAGGCGACGTACATCTCGTCGGTACCGACGCCCACGATGAGCGGCGTAGCTCCGTTGCGCGCGAAGACCAGCCGGCCGGGCGCGTCGCTGGAGATCACGCCCAGCGCGAACGCTCCGCGCACGGCCTCGAGCGTGGCTCGGATGGCCGACACCAGATCGCCGGTATAGTTGCTTTCGATGAGGTGCGCGAGCACCTCGGTGTCGGTTTCGCTCGCAAACGTGTGGCCCGCGGCGAGCAGTTCGGCGCGCAGCGCGCCGTAGTTCTCGATGATGCCGTTGTG
>PLAE01000094.1 GCA_003134035.1 Candidatus Velthaea versatilis | reverse complement strand
GGTCGCGCTCGAGCAAGATCACGTTTGCACCGGTCGCGGCGAGGTCGCCGGCGGCGACGCTGCCGCCACAGTTGGCACCGACTACGATAACATCCATCGGGTTAGAATCCTCCGAAGCGAACGGCGAGGGCCGAGGCAAGCATGGCGTAACAGAACGGGGGGATGGCGCTCGCGCAGTACCACGGAGCGTTCTTTGCGGGGTCGGCCGCGAGTTTGCGCTGCATGGGGATCTGCACGAGAAAGAGCAGGGTCATCGCGGCCATCGCGATCCACTGGTGGTGGAACGCCACGTACGCGATCGCGAGCACTTGGAAGACGTCGATGAACGTGACCGCTTGGACGATTGCGCCCTTGGGTCCGAGCATCGCGGGAATCGAACGCAGGCCGAGGGCGCGGTCGCCGGCGAGGCTCTTAAAATCGTTGAGCGTCATGAGGCCGTGCGCACCGAAGGAGTACAGCGCGGCGAGCACCATCGTGCCGGTCGTCAGGCCGCCGAACGCGGCGGCACCGGCGGCCCAGGCAAAGCCCTCGTAAGAGAACGCGCAGGCCGTGTTCGCAAGCCAGCCGTCGCGCGCTTTGAGGCGCAGGGGCGGAACGCTGTAGGCCATGGCGAGCAGCAAGCCCGCGAGCGCCAGATATCCGGCGGTCGTCCCGAGCAAGAAGAAGGCGATCGCGAGAGCCACCGCGGCCAAGACGATCGCGACGATCGTTACGGTCGTGCCGCCCATGATGCCGGCCGCCGAGGGGCGCAGCGGATCGTTGATGCGATCGACGTCGCGATCGAAGTGGTCGTTGATCACTTGCGAAAACGCGCACAGGAGCGGCCCGGCCATGAACATCGCCGCAACGATCTTGGCGATCGTGGGGAAATCCCAATGCGAGCCCGGCGCGCTGATCGCGCCGACCATGATCGCCCACATCGGTGCAAACCAGGTGCCGGGCTTGGCGAAACTGCGCAGCGAGGCGTTGATGCGATCGGCACCGCGCTGTTTATCGGTGAACGGCAAGAGCATCGCGACGAACTCGCGAGCCGTGATGGCGGTCGCGCCGGCGGACTCGGCGAGGATGTTGCGCTTAGCCACCGACGTGTTGCCGTGCCGCGAGGACGACGGATTCGTCGATCGTCGCGATTCGCTGCTCGCGTGCGTATTTCTCGACGTTTGCGCGCGCTTTCTTGCGCACGAAGAACGGGATACGGCCCATCAGTTTCTCCGCCGTCTCATCCCACGACAGATCGGTGGAGACCGGGGCGGCCGGTTCGGCGGCGCCTTCGGGTGCGGCTTCCGCGAAGCGGCCCTGGCCGCGCGGGCCGAACGTTTCGATCAGATGGTGTTCGAGTCCGAGCACTTGCGTCTGATTCACGACGTCGCCGATGTGGTTGGCGCCTTCGTAGCCCAAGAACGGCGCGTGGCCGAGCGGGAAGTTGAGGATATGGCAGGGCGATGAGATGACCGCGCACGGCACGCCGAAGCGGCTCGCCGAGTGGCGTTCCATCTGCGATCCGAACATGATGTCCGGCCGCGTCGCATCGATCTTGTTCGCAACATCCTGGTAATCGTCGGTGACGAGCACGTCGTCCGTCAGATCGCGCAGCTGCTCGCGGAGCCAATCGCCGTCGTCGAGCGAGAACGTCCCGGCGAATTCGACGTGCATGTCGAGTTCGTCGTGCAGCACGCGCGCGATGCCGGCGACGGCCGACGGCATCCCGAAGACGCCGACCCGCTTGCCCGAGAGCGCGTGCGCATCGACCGTGCGCGAGTACCAAAGGAGTTTCGCTTCGCGGGAAGCGGCGGTGATGCGGTCGCTCGGCAATTCCAAGAGCCGAGACAGCTCGCGCAGGAAGCGCGTCGTGCCGGCCTCGCCATACGGCACGTCCTCGATGAACGGGGTGCCGAAGCGCGAGTGCAGCTTCTGCATCGTGGGCAGTGCGAGTTCACGCGAGGTCGAGACGTTGAGCCAGGCGCTGCCGAGTGCACGGAGTTGGTCGGGTGACGCGCCGAGCGGCACGACCGCGTTGACGCGCACGCCGAGGTCGGCGAAGAGCCGGCGCAGCGCGACGACGTTGCTGTGATCGTGGAAGCCGAGCAGCGCGGGGCCGATGATGTTGACCGACGGCTCCGGCGTGCGCGCGATGCCGTCTTGCGCGAAGTGATCGACGATTTCGGCGACCGTCTTCGCAAAGGCGGTGATTTCGTTGTCGCGCAGCGGGTGGACGCTGGGCTGGAAGATCTCCGCGGCGATGGTGCCGGGCGGGATCATCGCGATCTCGCCGTCGAGCGGTTCTTGCAGCACGGAGGCCGTCGCGCTGCGCGTGATCACGATCATCTCGGGATGGAGACGCTGGTCGACGTCGGCGATCATGCGCCCGATATCGGCGCGGTCGCCGGCCAGCGTCGCTTCGGTGAGCGCGCTGATCGTGAGCGGCGGGCTGACGCCCAAGCGCTCGAACATCGCGAGCATGATCGTTCCGTAGCCGTCGCCCTTTGGCGCGCGCACGATCGTGTGAACGCCGTTGAACGACGAGGCGGCTTTGGTTGCGCCGACGTGCGCCGGCGAGAGATACGACCAGACCGCGAGCTTCATGCGAGGCTCTCCTCGCGCGCGGGTGCCAGGCGGAAGTAATCGAGGTCGATCGGCCGTTCGGCGCTGCCGACCCGCGCCTGCGTCTTGGCGAGCGCGTCGTG